>JAISNL010000181.1 GCA_031276235.1 Prevotellaceae bacterium
ACCCCTTCACCGACCAAAAGCGGATTTACATTTGTCGGTTGGTATAAGGAATCAGGTTGTACGAATGTTTGGAATTTTAGTGTAGATGTTGTTAATAGCAATGTCACATTATTTGCCAAGTGGTCTACTATCCCTCCTCTCCCCGTCTTTAAAGGACTACCGGAAGAGTGCACAGTCGGTTCAACAATTCCTTTAGAAGTAAAGGGTGTTGGAAGTGAAAACTTAACCATCTTCAGAGTAAATGGTCAAGAAAGTAGCTCTTTCAATCCTGCTACCAAAGGGACATACACCATCGAAGCTACATCAGCCGATGGGAAATTGAAAATCAGACGAATAATTGAAGTAAAATAAAAGGAGATAAAAAAAATGAAAAAAATATTAATGATATTTTCCATTATCCTGTTATTTACAGGTTGTAACAAAGAAGAACCGGAGTCAGCAATGCCGATAAGCCCAGTTTTAACTCCATCTTCTATTAGTTTAGAAGAAGGGGAAAGTAAGGCAGTAGATATTTCCAAGGGAGTAGCACCGTATACGGTGAATATCATCCCTACGGATATTGTTGCTGTTACTATAAGTGGCAATAAATTAACAATTAGCGGTATAAAAGCCGGTAACGCAACCGTTACCGTGACAGGTAGCGACGGAGGTAAAGCTAATTTAACTATTAGCGTTACAAAAAAGACTGACCCCGACGCTGCGTTCAAAGCCGACGCAACTCTCCGCTGGGAAACTGTCGGCGAAGCGACGATTGATATCAATAACACTTCGTACACGTTTGTCGCCGACCGCGGAACGCTGTTCTCCTCCACTCAAAACAAATGGGGACACGCTTCGCTCGACGGACAGCGTTTCCGACTCATTGAATGGGGTACTTCTCCACAAATGAGAACGGAAAATGGGATTGTTACAGTCACTTCTTTCCAAAGCGTGAAGGAAGAAGGGAAAATTGTTTGGATGAAATTTTCTGCTAACGGCGTTATACACCGTGTCGTAGCAGAAAAATTATCATAAGTTAAACATTATTATTGAAATCCGCAATTTTTATTGCGGATTTCTCTTATTGTTACAGATAATGTGTTGTACACTTTACTTGATTAGAAGAGTAGTTCCTTCATCATCTCCACAGCTTTTTTCCTGTTGCAAGAAATACGGAGAAGTTGCGATAATGGCACATTCAGCATTTTGAATGAGTTACAGGAGTAACTCGCATAATTAACGAATGACAGGTTCTTGACAAATAATATATTATTAACAGTTAAATTTTTTAGTATCATGACAAAAAACACAAATTTGTTATGTAGTAAATTATTAAATTTTAAATGAATATGATGATACCTTATCAAAACGTTCAAATTATACAACCTGATCATTAACATATTATCAGTTATGCTGCATTGCAAAGGGTTCATAAAGATTATGGCACAACATAACCCTAACAAAATTACTGAAATTTATTGTATCGCATATAATGCCTTAAATCAAAGATAACGTTAAGGATATATGCAGTAAGGTTATTCTAAAAAATAATTTTTCTCATTTTTTTTCATTTAAATTTGGAAATCAACTGCAAAGATTGTAATTTTGCAACTCAAAACAAAAAAACATAGTTTTTTTTGGGGCCCATAGCTCAGTTGGTTAGCAGCACCTGACTCATAATCAGGGGGTCGTAGGTTCAAGCCCTACTGGGCCCACAAAACAAAAACAGGCAATTATGTAAAAGCATAACTGCCTGTTTTTGTTTTACAAAGTCTGTTTGTCATTCCTTAATATTCTCTCTTCTGCCAATTTGTATTGAAAAAATCATATAACATTCAATAGCAACTGACACTGTGGTTAACTGCGATTCAGGCGGCTGGGTATGTTTAATTTTTTTTTGGATAATCTATCGTATAATGCAAGCCTAAGCTTTCTTTGCGTTGCATTGCCTGTTTTATTATAAGATATGATACACTGATCACATTTCGCAATTCGCATATTTTGCGAGACGCTACCGACTTGTCAAAAAGGTCTTCGGTTTCGCGGAAAAGAATTTCAAGTCTTCGCATTGCTCGAGTCAATCGCAAATCAGAGCGAACAATTCCCACGTATGTACTCATTATCTGTTCCACTTCTTTGAATGTTTGAGTTATCAGTATCATTTCTTCGTTGAGCGAAGTTCCTTCGTCGTTCCAGTCGGGGATATTTTTTTTGTATTGCAGTGCGGGTAAAATATTTTTTGCATCGTTCACGGCGGCATCGGCATACACAATAGCTTCGACAAGCGAGTTGGATGCAAGGCGGTTTCCTCCGTGCAGACCAGTACACGAACATTCTCCTGCTGCATAAAGGCGGTTTATTGATGTCCGCGCATTTATATCTACCTTTATTCCTCCGCAAAGATAATGTTCGGTTGGCGACACAGGAATATAATCTTTTGTGATGTCTATTCCCAACTCCATACATTTTTTATATATGTTTGGAAAATGTTTTTTTGTTTCTTCTGCATCTTTGTGCGTAACATCCAAATACACAAAATATTCTCCGCGTATTTTCATTTCATTATCAATGGCTCTTGACACAATATCTCGCGGAGCAAGCGAATGGCGGCTGTCATATTTTTGCATAAATTCTTTGCCATCCTGAGTTCGCAGCACTGCTCCGTATCCGCGCATGGCTTCGGTTATAAGAAACGATGGACGTTCGCCGATATTGTACAAAGCGGTGGGATGAAACTGTACAAATTCCATATCTTCGATTATTGCTCGCGCACGATGAGCCATTGCTATTCCATCGCCGGTAGAAATATCTGGATTTGTAGTTGTAAGATATACATTGCCTATGCCACCTGTTGCAAGCAAAGTTATTTTTGATAAAAACGTATGAATGGTATTTGTTTTTTCGTTCAGTACATAAGCTCCGTAACATTCGATGTTTGGCGTATGATGCGTTACTATTTTTCCCAAATGGTGTTGCGTTATTATGTCAATGGCAAAATGATGTTCGAGAATTTCGATATGTGAATTAGCCTTTGCCTGCCGTATCAAACTTTGCTGTATTTCAAATCCTGTGTTGTCTTTATGATGCAAAATACGATGTTCGCAATGCCCGCCTTCGCGGTGCAAATCGAATTTTCCGTCAGTATTTTTGTCAAAATTTACGCCCCAGCCAATAAGTTCTTCAATTTGTTTGGGCGCTTCGCGAACAACTTTTTCCACAGCGTCTCGATTGCAATGCCCGTCTCCGGCGATTAAGGTATCGGAAATATGTTTTTCAAAATTATCGGGGAAACAGGTTACCGAGGCTATTCCGCCTTGAGCAAAAGCCGTATTTGCTTCGTCTAATGCAGTTTTGCAAAGCAAAGTAACTTTTCCGAACTTCGATGCCTTAAGCGCAAAACTTAAACCTGCAATTCCCGAACCTATAACCAAAAAATCAGATTCTCGCGTCATAATTTGTTGTTTTGTAGATTTTATTCAAATCATTATTTTATTTTTATGCCTGATTTTTCTGCTATATTTTCAGGTATGGATTTTTTATTCACCATTATTGCAACTGTTTTCAAGCGCACAAAGGCTTCGGACATGTGCAAAAATCCGCTGCAGGCATTGCGGTTTGTTCCCCAACTGTTTTTTATGATATAATATTTTTTGCCATTATTGTCCGTAGATGTTCCAACCAAATGCATCAAATGATCGTCGGTAGTTTCGTAGCTGTCGAATGTTTTTTGACGCAAACTGTCATCCACATTATATTCTTCGCGTATGGCAGAAAATAAATTTTCAACCTGTTCTATGGGCGCAATTGCAATACAATTTTTATGCGAAAATCCTTTTTCGCTAACATCTCCGTCCCATACCAATGTATAACCGTTTTCCAGAGCATAGTCTATTACTTTCATAAAATCATCTATGGGTAGATTGTAATATAAATCATTCGACCAGTTGTCTGGAATTTCGAGAATTGTTTTTTCATAAAAAGGATAGCATCCGTATGATGTCAGTTCTACGTAATCGTCAACGTTTATAAACGATTGGGCAAATTCCAGAGGCGTATATGTTTTTCCATCGTATTCAAATGTTTGCGGAGGAATTCCCAAATGTGCATCAAGATACTGTCTGTAATTGTTGATCCAGTTTTCAGGTATTTTTTTATTGCTCAATATTGTTTGCAAACATTCTTTCAGGCTGTTTGCCATTGCGCTGTGATTGTGGATACTGTCGCCTTTGGGCATTCCTGCGTAAACTGACTCGGGAACAATTCCGTAATTGCGTATTACGTTAAGCACATCGTGGGCTTGCCCGCCCTGATCTGCCGCCGAATTTCCATGTCGCCGAATTTTTTTCACAGCTTTTGAAATGTAGGAATAATAAACGGGAAACATTTCTGACAAATCGTATTCGCCTTTGCCCTCGCGCAGCAATTCGGATTCCAGAAACGAAACTGTTGCAAAACTCCAGCATGTTCCAGATTTTGACTGATTTTTTACACTTGTTACCGGCAATATTTTTTCGTTTGAAAAAACGTAAGCGCTTGGAAGTTCCGGTTTGGTCTCTTGCTTTGATTTACATCCATTGAGCAATAATATCGGCGAAATACAGTATATTGCCACAATAAATTTTAATATGATTCGGTTCATAACATTATTTTTATAAAATTATTTCCACAAAGATAATACTTTTATAATATCCGCTTGCATTGTTCAAAAATAAAAACATAAACCTTGCCTTTGATGATTTGGCGTACAACGATACCATCATTAATGGATTGCACCAAAATTACCAATACAACATCACAATGTACAACTACGGCAGACGCATTATATGCTACATATTTTTAACCCCTGCCGACATTGAAAGTATTTTATACCCAAACAGCAGTTACAAAGATTTCAGAGGACTGTACAAATTAAAAATTGACGGCGAAGAACTTCTCTGCCGCCTCGAACAAATCAGCGACTACAACCCCGAAAGCGGAGCCGCTACAAAATGCCAATTCATAAAAGAGAGGTGAGTATGAAATGTTATTTTTTTTCTGAGTTCTTGTTGCAATTTGACTTACGCTTGGGAGTAATTAATACTAATCCTAAAATCATTATTATTGCAACGGCAATTATCATGGGAATATCATCGCTATTAATTGAAATTCCTTCTTTCAAAGTATGCATACAAGCGGCAAGAAATATAGCGCCTACAATAACAATTGTACAAAACCTCATCATTCTTTTTGGATGTCTTATAAACTCCAAAATCATTAATATATCCCAAAAATTCATAATATAAATTTTAATATAAAGATTAATAATCAGTGCAAAAATAACAAAAATAATTGATATGTCAACAAAATAGTTGAAAGATGAGATTGCAGAGGCGAAACATTTTTTGCCCGCACCACGCAGCGTGTCTTTGCAAGCGTCAGCGAAGCAACCGAAGCTCGGCGTAAGCCAATCCAGAAGAGTGAAAAAATAACTTTCAACGGTTTTGAGTTTTTGTATCATCATACAATATATAATATTACCAGTGTTTGAACTTGGCTTACTTCGACAATGTATGACGCTACCGAAAAACAGATACCGATCGAGGAAAATACAGGCAAAAGCTAATTACTATTCCATTCCTGTTTGTGCTGATGATTTTTGCCTGTCAGCATAAAGTTGCAGTAACTTGTCAAGATTTGTAGAATCAAGGCGCCGTGCAATTATTTTTTTATTTTTATCCAGTAAATAAATTTGCGGAGTTGTAACGGTATTGAATGTATTGTAAATATCTCCCGTACGGTAGGGATCCCACACGTTAATCCAGTCCAATTTATTTGTGTCGATAAAGTCAAGCCATTTTCGTTCGTCGGTCTGCACATATACGGCATAAACTTCAAGCCCGAGTTCGTTTTTATATTTATCGTAAACAGCCTTTATTAACGGAGTTTCTTCTTTGCAATGTCCGCAATCGGTATCATAAAAATAGAGTACGATATAGTTTGCGGTAAGTCCGTGAATAGATTCGTAGCGTTTACCATCGGCTGCAGGCAGCAACAAGTCGGGCGATGTTTTGCCTATCAGCGTAGGTTTGTTTCTCTCTATGAACGTAATCAATTCCGACCTGAATTTGTCAGATTCCCATGTCGTTTCAGGTTTTAGATAATAGTTTTCGCCCAAATATATAACTATTTCTTCATGTCCCATAACTGTTGATACATGATAAAAATTGAATATGTGCGAGAGCAAATATCTGTAAATCCGCGAGTTTTCCGGCGTGCGAGCTATTATTTTATCAATACAGGGAATTATTGAGTCGGGTTCTTTGAAAATCAGAACATTTTTGAGATAATAATCAAGAATTTCAGATTCAAAAAACGGCGTTCTCAATATTCTTTCGTCTTCAAAATCAATATTGTCTAAAAAATGTTCTTTGTTGAACAGGTAATAATTCAGCGCTATTTTTCTTTCTCTGTCGGGTTCATCTGCTGGCAAGTTAAAATCAGGTTCAGCAGGCGGCTTAAAAGCGTTTACAACCGTTGCCAAAAATTTTCCTTTATATTTATTTACCAAACTGTCAGAAAAAGAGATGAGTGGATTATTGAAATTCAGCAATTGAGTTCGCAATTCCTTTTGTTCTTCGCTGCTTTCTGCGCTTGCTTTTAATTTTTCAATCAATTGTTCGTATTTTTTCTGATGTTTATTTCGATAATCAATATAAGCCATCATTGCCGTATTTTCTGGAGAATTAACAAATTCAATTTTAGAATAATCGTCTTTGTCTGTTATGATTCCGAAATGATCTTCTCCATCTGCTGAAACCAGAAAATCAAAAAGCGCTACTCCGTTCATCGCAATAAAATACATTCCGCCTTCCAACTCACGCGGCTTTGAAAATGTGCCTTTGCCGTTTTTGTCAAGTACGGCGGTATCAACCGAATATTTTGTTGCTCCGCCGTGGACTGCCAGCAACAGCGTAGAATCGGCAAGTCCGTTTATCGTTATGTCTATTTTGTACGATTGCGCCTGCATTAAATTTGCAACGCAAACGAATAGAATTGTTGTTACTGTTTTTTTCATAATTTTCTTTTACCTGTAATTTGTTTGATTAATATATTTATTTTCATGTTTTGATATTTATTATTAACCCGTTGACGGGAAAAAACTAATAATAAAAAATAATGCATCAAATAAACATGTTTCACATTTAAGAAAATAAATAACATATATAAAGATGCAAAATTTAGAGACAAATTTCGATAAAATGTTTGATATATGCAAAATATTTATCAAAAAATTTACCAACGGGAAAAAATATACCGAATTTCAGAGCAGTATGTCGTTTTTTTGTTCTATAGGTAAATTCATTAAGCGGCTAATTGATAACAATGAAATCACACAATTCCTTCGCGTAAAATATCGTGTATGTGAATCACTCCGATATATTTGTCGCCTTGCGTTACAAGCAATTGTGTTATTTTATTTTTTTCCATGTGAGTGAATGCTTTTATTGCTAATTCGCTGCACTCTACGGTTTTTGGACTTAAACTCATAATATCTTGAGCGCAAAGTTTTTTTATGTCAACTTCGCGTTGCAACATTCGGCGCAAGTCGCCATCCGTAATTATTCCTATAATTCTTCCGAAATCATTCACAACAGCGGTAGCGCCAAGATAATTGGACGAAATTTCTATAATCACGTCGCGTATTGTATCCGAAATTTTCACCTGCGGTGTTGATTTGCTGATAATATCGCCAACGCGAGTATATAATCTTTTCCCCAAAGAGCCTCCCGGATGCACGCGGGCAAAATCTTCGGCTGAAAATCCACGCATTTTCAAAAGGCAAACAACCAAAGCATCTCCAATCACAAGCTGAGCGGTTGTGCTTGATGTTGGCGCAAGATTGTTTGGGCAGGCTTCTTCGGTAACAGTTGCCTGCAATACAAAATCGGCTTGCAGAGCCAAATATGAATTTATGTTTGAAACCAAAGCTATGATTTTATTTCCCATTTTTTGAATGAGAGGAATCAGCAATTTTATTTCAGAGGTATTGCCGCTTTTCGACAGACATATTACAACATCATCGTGTTGAATAATACCAAGATCGCCATGAATGGCATCAGCGGCGTGCATAAATATTGATGGCGTGCCGGTAGAATTGAGAGAAGCTACTATTTTCGTCGCAATATTTGCGCTTTTTCCTATGCCAGTAACTATAACGCGCCCTTTTAGACAATGAATAAATTTCACTGCGTTCACAAAATCATCATCAACAAATTCGGACAATTTACGCACAGCATCAGCCTCGGTTAATATTGTGTTGACGGCAAGTTGTTTAATTTGATTATCATCTATCATAATAGAAAAATTATACATTGCAAAGGTATAAAATAAATATGATTAATTCACCGATTTGCTTGTAAATATCGAAACCTTTCCAAGTCTGCATAGCTGATAATTACATGTAAAACAACACATTCTTCTAATGCATTTCCCAAATACCTCAAGCCAACAAATAAAACATCCCACACAAGTTGCATTTGTGCGGGACGTTTTATATTTATTTATTCACTACTCGCAATTACATTCAAAGTTGTAATTTACTTCGTATGCGCCTAATTCTATTTTACTTTCCTGTATGCGGGGATTGCTTCGCTACGCTCCTCGCAATGACGCGCTACGCTGCGTCTTGCTTCGTCATTGCGAACCCGAAGGGTGAAGCAATCCAGAAAAGTAAAAGAAATACGGTTTTATCATCGCTTGTTAAACACTATGAGTTGTTATATACTATTTATTTTTCATCACTAACCACCCTTCCCCCCACAAAAAAAAATTTTTTTTTTTTAACATTCATCGCCTAACGTTTTCTGTCCTATAATTTACATTATGTTAAGTTTCGGGAACAGATTATCAGTGAGTTAGACGTTTTTTCGTGAAAAATATTTTTTTTTGAAAATTTGTAATTAATTAAAATTTAATTACTTTTGTGTTTTCAAACTTAACATAATGTAAATTATAGGACAAAAAACGTTCGGAGATGAATGTTAAAAAAAAAATTTTTTTTGAGGGGGGAATGTTTTTTTGTGTTTTTCTGGATTGCTTTGTCGCTGCGCGTAGCGCAAAGACGTTCATTATTATTATCATTCTCAACTTTCAACTATTAACTGTGAAGTATAACAGCGATATTACAGTCAAAATTATTCGCAGCCGGCAGGCAATTCCACAGTTTGAGGAAGGGTTGAAATTATTATTAATAAAATGTTATATGATTTTAATACGATTTCATAAAATTTCTATTAAATTTGCGTAATTGTTTTATCACTGAATCATGGAAAACGAACAGTTGCTTGTAGATATCGAAAAAATTATCAAATCGAAAAGTCCTTTTTTGGCAAAAATATTGCCGAAATTTGTATTGCGTTATATCAAACGAATTATTCATGAAGACGAAGTGAACAATATTCTGTTGAAATACGGACACAATCAGGGAATTGATTTTGTAAATGCAGCGCTTGATGGATTAAACATATCCTACACCGCCAAGGGACTTGAAAATATTGACAATTCGCAGGAAGCGCGGTTTATTTTTGCATCCAACCATCCGCTTGGAGCGCTTGACGGACTTGTATTAATGAGCGCAATAGGAAAACATTTCAATAATAATGTAAAATTTATTGTAAATGATATTTTGATGAATTTAAAGCCTCTTGAACCTGTTTTTATTCCTGTTAACAAACACGGGCGGCAAACAGCCGATTATATGAAAAAAACCAATGACGCATACGCTTCCGACTGCCAAATATTGTATTTTCCGGCAGGTTTGTGTTCGCGAAAAATAAAAGGAAAAATTGTTGATTTGGAATGGAAAAAAAATATTATTGGCAAGTCGGCAGAATATAAGAGGGATATTGTTCCTGTGTATTTTTCGGGGAAAAATTCAAATTTCTTTTACCGCATCGCAAATATCCGAAAAACATTGGGCATAAAAGCAAACATAGAAATGTTTTACCTGTCGGATGAATTTTTTAAACAGAAAAACAGTAATTTTGAACTTGTTTTTGGCGAACCGCTAAAATATAATACTTTCGACAGAAGCAAATCGCATGTAGAATGGGTTAACTTTGTGCGCCAAAAAGTATATGAACTTGATAAAAAGATAACAAATAAATAATAATTAAATAAAACTGCAATAAAAGATTATGGAACCTATAATTGCGCCTGTTGACAGGAATATAATAGAAACGGAACTCACATCCGACAAGTATGTGCGCGACACAAACAACGGCAACAACAAATTATATGTTGTAACAAGCGAAGATTCGCCCAACACAATGAACGAAATTGGTCGTTTGCGCGAATTATCATTTCGTACAGCCGGAGGAGGCACAGGAAAAAGCCTCGACATAGACGAATTTGACATACAGAAAAACCCTTATAGGCAACTGATAGTATGGAATCCGCGCGACAGAGAAATCGTAGGCGGATATCGCTATGTTTTATGCGACAGCAATCATATTGACGAGCTTGCTACCGCCGAACTTTTTATTTTTACCCAAAAATTTATCGACAAATACATGCCCAAAACAATTGAACTTGGGCGTTCGTTTGTGCAGCCAAAATATCAAAACAACGTGTATGCGCTTGATAATTTATGGGATGGACTTGGAGCTTTGGTTGTGAAATATCCCGAAATAAATTATTTTTTCGGAAAAGTAACGATGTATGTTTCATACAACATTTCCGCACGCAACCTTTTGCTCTACTTTTTGCGTAAATATTTTCAAGACAATGAAGAACTGGTTTTGCCGATTCATCCATTGTTGACTTATGCCCGCAAAGACGAAATGGAGCAGATTTTTACAGGCAAAAACTATAAGGATGATTATAAAATTTTGCGCAAAAAAATTCGTGAGATAGGCGAACATATTCCACCTCTTATCAATTCATACATGAAACTGTCGCCATCGATGAAAGTATTCGGCACAGCGCTAAACCCCAACTTTGGCGGAGTGGAAGAAACAGGAATACTGATAAAAATAAGCGACATATACAGCGAAAAACTTGAACGCTACATTGGACCTCTGCGCAAACTTCGCCGAAGAATAAAATGGTTTAGAATAAGATAAAATAAGACTGTTAAATATTAAAAATATAAAAAATGAAAAAAATATTATTATTGCTTTGTGCCATTTATTTTAGTCATAGCATTAACGCTCAGGTACAGCAGATAGAATGGGAAATATTATCAGGCGGAACAATCATTCCAACAAAAGATGCTCAAGCGTTGGGAATTATAGTAGGTACAGAAGTTCGATTTAATCTGTACGATGGTAAAATATCAACAGGAATGGAATTTTCGCTAAGCGGATATAATCGAGAATATACCGAGATTGACCCATTTTCAGGAGATAATTACAAATATACGGATGTTAGAACATCATTTTTATCATTTCAGGGTCTTTGTGATTATAATTTCAAGCCGCGAAACAAAATTGTGCCTTTTGCAGGTTTTGGATTAGGCTTTGTTGCATCCGCTTATGATGATGCCCCTAATGGTTTTACTATTTCACCAAGTCTTCGCGTGGGCTGCGAATTTTATAAATTTTTACGCACTACGCTTGATTTCAGAATAATGAAATACGGATTTAATTATTTTTCTCTGCGTTTAGGCTTTGTAATAGGCGGGAAAAATAAAAAAGTATAAACAACAGTAAACCCATTCTGTACCTTATTCGTGCAGAATGGGTTTTTTATATATTCGTTTATTAAAACATCTCATTACCAAAATAAAAACTTTAATATCTACATTAAAAAAATTATCAATTAATTCTTTTTTACTATATTTGTTGAATCTTAATAAAAAATAATAAATAATGAAAAGAACAGCATTCACAAATTATCACATACAACTCGGCGCAAAAATGGTTGAGTTTGCAGGCTACAACATGCCTGTCGAATATTCGGGCATTACCCGCGAACACCTTGCAGTACGCGAAAAATTAGGCGTTTTTGATGTAAGCCACATGGGCGAAATTTGGGTGAAAGGAGCAAATGCACTCAATTTTATTCAATACGTTACATCAAATGACGCATCAGCCCTGTATCCGGGCAAAATCCAATATTCATGCTTCCCCAACGGAAAAGGCGGAATTGTTGACGATTTGCTCGTATATTGCATCAACAGCGAAACATATCTGCTGGTGGTAAATGCCTCAAATACAGAAAAAGACTGGAACTTTCTCTGTTCGCATGCCGGCAAGTTTAACATCACGCCCGGAAAAGAATTATACAACGCATCCGATGAAATTTGCCAGCTTGCCGTACAGGGACCTTTAGCTTTGAAAGCCATGCAAAAACTGACATCCGAAAATATTATCGACATGGAATATTACACATTTCGGAAAATTGACTTTGCAGGAATACACGACCTGATTTTTTCAATAACAGGCTACACCGGCGCAGGCGGATGCGAAATATATTGCGCCAACAAAGATGCAGATAAACTTTGGAAAGCCGTATTTGATGCAGGATACGAATTTGGAATTGAACCCGCAGGGCTTGGCGCTCGCGACACATTGCGTCTGGAAATGGGATTTTGCCTTTATGGACACGAACTCGACGACACAACCTCGCCAATTGAAGCAGGCTTGAGCTGGATAACCAAATTTACAGATACAAAAGATTTCATCGACAAAGAACTTTTATTGAAACAGAAAGCGGGCAACCTATCGCGAAAACTTGCAGGATTTGTAATGACAGACAAAGGAATACCGCGTCAACATTACGAAGTGTGCGATGCGCAGGGAAACAAAATAGGCGAAGTATGTTCAGGCACAATGTCGCCATGCCTGAAAACAGGAATAGGAACAGCATACCTGAAACCCGAATTTGCAAAAAACAATACGGAAATTTATATCAAAATACGCGAAAAACTTTTGAAAGCCCAAACATCAAAATTCCCCTTTATTAAAACATAAAATTATTTAACCCTTAATATCACTACAAATATGAAAAAAATTATAGCAATGATTACACTCGGATTAATATCTTCAGGCTATGCGGTATCGCAAACATCCGTTTGGAAAATCAGTAAAGGCGACAGGGAAATATACATTGGCGGAAGCGTACACCTGCTGCGCCCAAACGATTTTCCTCTGCCCAAAGAATTTGATGTAGCATTTGCAAAAGCCTCCACGCTGGTGCTTGAAGCCGATGTTAAAGACGAGCAAATTCTTACCAAAGTATTGTCGGAAAGTATGCTGCCAGAAGGACAAACGCTAAAATCAATTTTAACCGAAAAACAGTATCAGGCGATTTACGATGCCGCCGAAAATACAGAATTATCATTTTCGATGATAGAAAAAATGAAACCGGGAATGGCAATAATGACGCTGACTTCTACGCAGTTGAGTAAAATAAATTTATCAGTCGGAGGCGTTGATATTTATTATTACGACAAAGCGTCAAGCAAAAACAAAAACGTTGAATTTTTGGAAAGTATAGATTTTCAAATTGACCTTATTTGCAATTTGCCTTTCAACGTTGACGAATTTATTGCATATTCGCTCAACGATTTGAAAAAAATGGAATATGAAACTGAATTTGAAAAAATGATTGACGACTGGCGACAGGGAAAAGCAATAGCCGAAGATGAAATAAAGGAAATGAGACATCTGTATCCCAGCGTTTACAAAGCCATGTTTTCAGACAGAAATTATAAATGGCTGCCAAAAATCAAAAAGTATATTGAAAGCGATGATACGGAATTTATCATTGTTGGCTCGGCGCATCTTTGGGGCGATGACGGCTTGCTAAACCTGCTGAAAAAAGAAGGTTACAAAATAGGGCAGTTAAGAGTGAAAAATTGAAACGCCTGAGATTTTTACTCGCATCAGGTAAAAATTTATGAAGCAAATAAAATTTACAGCCAGCCGCCCATTCTTTGCCATGCAATGTCGGCGGTATGACGAAAAGAAATGTTTTGAAGAAAAACATGGAATATCATCAGCCCCAAAATGTAAAACGGCATTTTGGGGCTGATGCTTATTCTTTCTGCCTCTATATGCCGCCGCCAGCATGAAACGCAAAAATGAACAAATTTACGCCACAGGAAGTATAAACCCAAAATATAGCGTGTTATTTTATAATTTTAATAAAATATTATACCTTTGCATTATATTTTTTTATTAATAACATATTAAATTTACTAATCATGAAAATTGAAAAATTAAGAACCGAAAATTTACACAACGAAGAATGGTTTATGTTTTACACCGAGTTCAAAACTTTGGTTGAAAACTGCGAGACGGCAACATTGAATATAGATTCCCTGTTTGCTACATTCCTCACCTTGTACGCCAATGCAGATGCAGCATTGGAAGTGATTCGCAAAAGCGCAATTACCGAACAGATTGCCGAAGCCGACAATGAACGCGATATTGTTTTTCGCGGACTTGCCGAAGCCGTAAAATCTGCCTTGTATCATTTCAATGTGGCAAAACGGCAGGCGGCAAAACGGCTGCAAGTTGTACTTGACCACTACGGAAACATCGCCCGAAAATCGTATGATGAAGAAACTGCTGCAATAATTAATTTCCTTCAGGAACTGAACGGAGAGTATGCCGCCGACATTAGTCTGCTGGGCTTGAACGAATGGGTTACGCAAATAGACGGCAGCAATCGGGCTTTTGATGCGCTGCAACAGGCGCGTTACGCAGAAGGAGCGGCTAAAACTGACATACGCATGGTTGATGTGCGCAAGGAAACCGACCGCATCTATCGCAGCATGATTGACCGTATAAACGCTTCAATACTGCTAAACGGAGAAACACAATACGCGCCATTTGTAAAAGACCTTAACATTCGCGTAGAACACTATGGAAACATTATATCGCAACGCAAAGGTCGCACCGATAAGAAAAAAAATGATAAGGAAAAACAGGAATAGCAACTAATGATTTGTTATGACGGAAAAGAAAACTGTAACAAAAGAGCTACTGTTCGGACAACTAAACTTTAAAACGATTGCCAATAACTTCGACTTTAAGGAAGACAGCGTACGCGAAGTGATTATTTTGCCTGTGCTGAAAGCGTTGGGATACGACGACAGCAATATCGTGCGCAGCAAAACGCTCGAACACCCCTTTTTGAAAATCGGTAGCAACAAAAAACGTGCAATAAAACTTATTCCTGACTACGCACTGAAAATAGAAAACAATTTTGCATGGGTGTTAGATGCAAAAGCGCCTAACAAAAAAATTGTAAATGATGAAAATGTAGAACAGGTTTACAGTTATGCCACACATCCCGAAATACGAAGCATTTATTTTGCCTTGTGCAATGGGCTGCAGTTTTCTCTTTTCCGAACATCCGATACAAATATCCCTGTACTCTTTTTTAATATTGAAGATATTGAACAAAACTGGGAAAAATTAAAGATGTTTCTTTCGCCTGATCGTTTTCAGGCAGGCAAAAATTTTACATACTGCGCAACAGCAAAACACAAAGTACAGTTTGATTACGCTAACCGCCCTTTGCTCGAAGAAATTCCTGTGAAAAAACAGGCGGCAAAACGTCATTTCGGTGTTCACGGTTATTTTACAAAACAATCATGGAACGTGGTTGCCGAATATATTAAAAACTACACCAAGCCGGGCGATTTGGTGCTTGACCCTTTTGGTGGTAGCGGAGTTACTGCTATTGAAGCTCTGATGACAGGGCGAAAAGGAATAAATATTGACCTCAACCCAATGGCTGTTTTTATTGTTCAATCGCTTGTTGCTCCTGTAAAAATAGATGAATTGTATCAGGCTTTTGAAGATGTGAAAACAGAATATCTGAAACACGAGCCAAAGAACAGTGAAGAAATTGCAAAAGCATTGAAAAAATATAAGGGCTGCAAAGTACTGCCTTTGCCCAAAGGCTCTGACGTGGAAACTACCGACCAACTTTTTAGCGACAAGCAAACTGCTCAACTGTCCCTTTTAAAGTCAATTATTTTGAAACAAAAGAATGAAAATATAAGAAATTCGCTGATGTTGGCTTTTTCAAGTACAGTTACAAAAATTAATAAGACCTATCACAATTCTAGCTCAAGAGATGAAAATGCTGGTAACTCTGCTGCTTTTGCATATTATCGTTATAGAATATCTAAAAATGAAATATATTTAAGTGTTTTTGATACATTTGAAGTGAAGTATAAAAAAATTGTAAATGCTAAGCAGGAGATGCAATATTTTATCAATGAGCAGACGATTTCAAATATTCAAATCCTAAAAGGCACAGCAACAGACTTGAGCTTTATACACAAAGAAAGCATAGATTATATCTACACCGACCCGCCTTACGGTAAAAAAATTCCTTATCTTGATTTATCGGTAATGTGGAATGCATGGCTCGACCTTGAGGTAACCGAAGAAGATTATGCAATGGAAGCAATCGAGGGTGGAGAACGCAGTAAAACAAAAGACGATTACAACGGATTGATAGCCGCAAGCATAAAAGAGATGTATCGCGTATTGAAGTTCGACCGCTGGCTTTCGTTTGTCTTTGCTCACAAAGATCCAGAATTTTGGCATTTGATTATTGAAACAGCCGAGAGCTGCGGCTTTGAGTATGTAGGCGCGGTTTCGCAGAAAAACGGGCAAACAAGCTTCAAAAAACGGCAAAATCCATTCACCGTTCTTTCGGGACAGTTGATAATCAACTTTCGCAAGGTGCGCAATCCACGCGCAATCATGAAAGCCAATCTGGGCATGGATATTGCCGATATTGTGATGCAGACGATAGAGGGTGTCATTGCCAAAAATGACGGCGCTACAATAGAGCAAATCAACGACGAATTAATAATCAAAGGACTTGAAATGGGCTTCCTCGACCTGCTGAAAAAAGAATACACCGACCTCACTCCGCTATTGATGAGCAGTTTCGATTATGACGAATCAAGCGAGATATTTTCCATACGAAAAGATACTAAATTTACTACGCATATTGATGTCAGCCTTCGCATAAAATACTACCTGATAAGTTACCTTCGCCGTATGGAACGCGAAAACAAAATACCCGAATTTGATGATATTACACTTGAAATTATGCCTCTTTTAAAAAACGGAACAACACCCGAAAATCAAACCATATTAAGCGTTTTGGAAATTATAGCCGAGCGTGTAGGGCAGAATGGCTGGCGACTGAAACGGGAAGACGGTCAAAAAACACTGTTTTATTAGCAATATTACATACAAGACTTATACCCTCGCGCAACCAATTCCTGTATTACGTTTTGCAGCAATATCTGATTACTGATTTTTTTTAGATTTACATGAAAATAAACATTCCTGTTCTGCAGTTTTTCAGTCGCAGCCCTGCGGCAGCCTTTCTACACAGTATAAAATCTTCCTGCAAACCGTAACAGTTGAAAATTGAGGATGCTGGGGCAAAAAATTTTTTGCCCGCACAACGCAAAACGTCTTTACGTAGGGTAGGGGAGAACCTGTGTGTTTGCCTGATAATGATAAAAATAAATAATTCTGGATTGGCTTACGCCGCGCTTCGGTTGCTTAGTCGCTACGTTACTCGCAAAGACGTGCTGCGTGGTTGGTCAACTGTCAACTGCTTCGAGGCTTTTTGCCAATGATTAAAAATATACATTATATTACCGCTCTGATAACAGTTCCAGTTTAAATTCTATTAAAAACAGGACGTGAAAATACAACACAATTTTACTTTGGCTCTACTGATTTTGTTTCATAATCGTACACTGTACAATTTGTCAGATATTTTGTTTTTAAGACAATATATTGAAATTTGTTTTGTTTAGTTTTTTTTAACCATTTTTCCATGTCTTCTCATATTACAGAAAATCAGATTATTTGATTGATAAAATTCTTTATATTTCGATATTTGTTATTTTTCGTGTTGGTGTGTGCGTGTTATGAAAAAAAAAATTATAAAATTTACTGTTGTTTATTATTTTTATTAGATAAGTAATTAAATATACAATGATTGAAAGATGAATAATTTTCAATGTATTTTTATTTTTCTTAACTGAAATAATTTTAAACACGATAAAAGTAAAAATAAATAAGAAATATGAATAAAAAACATTCAAATTGTGCAATATTGCTACTGTCAATTTCAAAGTATAAAATTATGATGCCAAAATTTTTGTTTTCATTGATTCTGCTTTGCATGTCAACCGTATTTGCTGTTGCTCAGCAGAGTCTTGTGGCAGTGGATGATTATGCATCTACAGGGCCATTGCAAAAAGTGCGCGTAAATGTGCTGGCTAACGATACGCTTACATGTACTAATTATACTCTGGTAATACTTTCAACTTTAGATGCTGTTACTCAAGGTACGGCAAAGGTAGTAAAAGGAGGCTTTATTGATTTTATACCCGGAGCGGGATGCCGAAATTCAACTGTAACCATAGCCTACGGTCTTACATGCAACAAAGTGCAGGTTAAGGCTAATCTGACAGTAAAGGTTACTGCATACAACAGACCGGTAAATGAAATAAATGAACATGTGGATTGTTACGAAAACATGCCGTCAAACATTACATTTGATATTCGCAAAAAATATGAAATATCTCCAAAAGCTTCAGCCGATAACTGGATAGATGCCATGGTTTCGCCTTTGGTGGGCGACCTTAACAGCGATGGCAAACCCGAAATTGTAATAATGGGCAATACGGGAAATAACGGAGAGGCTGCTTATACCTATATGAAATATATAAATATTTATAACGGGCAAACAGGCGAGCGTATATGCCGTCATAATTTTGCCGATGGTAATGGAGGTTATGGCGAGATGTCTATTGGCGGACCATGGCATCGTCCTCCTTCTACTTTGGCATTAGCCGATTTGGATGGAGATGGAATTGGTGAAATTGTATTCTGCCATTCTAACAACGGACGGGTAACGGCATTCAAACCGATATTCTACACCGATCCTGTTACTTTAACTAAAATGTGGGAAGGACACGCAGGAAGCACTATTGTGAATTATAAATCCCCTGTCAACAATTCGGATGATGATATTTACGGATATCCACATCCCTACATAGCCGATCTTAATGGAGATGGGAATCCGGAAGTGATAGTATATAACAAAATATTCAACGGAGTTACAGGCGATTTACTAATGTCGTGGCAGGGTGGGACTGCCACGTTAATCCCCAAAGTAAGTAATTATACATCAACATCAGGATTGCAGGAAAGAAATCCCAATCCTCCTGTCAGTAAAGATAATGCCGACAATATAAGAAATGTCGCCATGACAGGTCGGCGTCCCGCATCAGCAGGCGCTGCCGACAGATACTTGGCTGTGCCTGCCATTGTAGATATTGATGGCGATGGGCAGCAGGAAATAATCACAGGTAACCGTATCCATAAATTTAATTTTAAAAGTTTAACCGACCATACGCAAAATACCTATTATACCATAGAAGGACCGCAATCGGTGGAAGTTAGCGAAAGTTCAGGCAAAGTTCGCTACTGGTTGAGCGATGGTTTTACCCGCGTAGCTGATATTGATGGCGATGGACAGCTGGATATTATTGTTACATGTTTTGGTAACGAAGGCGCAGGCGGCAATGTTAAAATCATAGTTTATGTGTGGGATATGAATGATTTGAACAACGTAAAGGCTTGCGTTTCTTTTCGCTCTAATGGAGATGGAGCAAGTAATTTTTCCATTCCTTTCATAGGCGATATCAACGGCAACCTTGATGGATATGACAGCAACACCTCAAGCTGGACTAAAAAACTGCCCGAAATATGTATTCTGTCGGGAAACGTATTTATAAGCCGTTCCAATAGAGATACAGCTAACAATGCAACGGTAATCGACCGTACTGGTATTAAGTTTCACCCCAAAACAAATTTAATGATTCGGCGTGGAGTTGGCTGGAATAATAACAATACATCGGCAGGAAGCAGGCGTTTTAATCGTTTATATAACTCCAATTCAGGAAATATCAGCGGGCATATCATAGGCTTGACATGGGACGCTACCGCTACCGAAGTAGAAGACAAATTGAAGATAAGCTGGGGAATGGAACATGACGATGTGTCGGCAAATACAGGTATAACGCTGTTCGACTTTGACAACGACAATGCTGCAGATTTATGCTACCGCGATGCGCGTACATTGCGTGTAATATCTCCCAAAAAATCGGGTAAGGATTATGTAGAATTAAATGAAACGGTAGGGGCAGGCTCATCAATTATGTTTAAGACAAACGTGTATTCGGCAACTGCTTTTGAATATCCTGTCATTGCCGATGTAAACATGGATGGCAGCGCAGATATTGTTGTTACAAATTCAGGAGTGGATTCGCGGTCTGTTTCACGCGGCTGGATAGAAGTATATGAATATGGAGGAAAATATAAATGGGCGCCATGTCCGCCAGTATGGAATCAGGGTATGTACGATCCTGCTCAGGTGAGTGAAGATTTGAAAATAAACGCCTGCCCCATGCCAATGCTTACTCCATATACCAAAAACGGCGAAACAATTTATCCCTACAACGGCTCGTGGATGCAAGTTCCCATAGTGCGCAAAGAACAGGATTTTGTCCCGGTTGTTCGGCAGCCAGATGCTGTTATGCAGGATGTAAGAGTAAAAGTTATAAATGCGGCACAGGCAGAGATCACCGTTGATGTTTTTAATAGAGGAAGTGCAACTTTGGCATCCAATACGCCCATATCTTTTTATAACGGCGGCGTAAACGGCTTGGCTCTGAAAGAAAGTTCTTTCATTAAAACAGTAATTTTGGGAGTAGATTTATTCCCCAATGAGAAAATAACGCGAACATATACGCTTACAGGAAGCAATTACAACAAGTGCCTGATGTGGGCAAACATTATGGCAAACAATAAAGAATTTCCCGCTGCCGGCTTCGATGATTGTAACCTTACAAATAATAGCTTTGCAGGAATTGACTGTCCATATTTGAGTTATAGTGTAACTGCATCTTCAACTGCTATTTGTGGCAACAACGGCACGGTAATGTTGAAGGCGATTCCTGCAACTAAACCTCAGCATACTCCGATTTATCAGTGGTATAAAGATGAAATGATAATATCTGGAGCAACAAATCAAATTTACTTTGCATCGACACCGGGAGTATATAAGTGTTATGTGATAGAAAATATCTGCCGCGGATATTCGTCTTCGGTTACAATTACTCTAAACGCAGACAAGGAAATGGTAATGCCGAAACTTGTAACCTTGCCCGCCGATGGAAAATTATGTAATAAAGGAAATATATTGTTAAAAGTTGATAATTTTAAAGATTATACGGGAGGCACGTATATATGGATAAAAGATGGTATGCCTTTTGATACAACAGCACAGTATTATATCAATATTCCTAATCGCGGTATTCTGCAGGGCAATGAAAACGGATCTTATCAGGTTTTTGTAATATCGGAAAAATGCGGAGTATTATCCGAAAAAAATAATGTAAAAATATCTACCGACGAAGTTGTAGCGCCATTGATAGCCAAGATACCGGCTACTGCTGTCATTTGCGGCAGCAATGGCTCTGTAAAATTGCAGATAACCAATACTTCGGCAATAACGGGAGCAAGTTTTCGCTGGTACAGAGATGGAATACCAATTGCAAATGCAGCCGATTCTTATTATTTTGTCGGGTTAGCAGGATCTTATTCGGTAAATGTCAATTCAGATAATGGCTGTTCAACATTTTCAAACAATATCAAAATAGATAAGATTGCAGAAGAATCACCTGTGGTTGTTGCTCCTAAAAAAGTATATGTTGGTGAAACGGCAAATTTGTTGCCGTCAACAGGCGGAACATGGACGAGCAGCAATCCTGCAATTGCAACCGTAGATAATAAAGGATTAATAGCAGGGCTTGCAGAAGGCAAAGCGCTGTTCACTTATGTTTCAACATCAGGCTGCGTGTCGGTTAGTGATACCGTACAGGTAGAAAAGCGAAAAGTAAAAGCGTTCTGCGATACGGTATTGCTTTTATTTAACGATATTGTAAAATTCGATGCACTGGCAAACGACATGTTTAATTGCAGCAGAAATCAGCTAATTGTTGATACCGTTGCAAAATCAGGTTTGCGAAAGGGAAGTCTTACAATAAATGATGACCAGACATTCACATATAAACCTGTAAAAAATACGTTTGGTATCGACAGCGTAGAATATTCAATCGAATATGGGACAGATATTCATAATGCAAAAATATACTTTATTATATCAAAATCGCTTTCGTTACACAATGTTGCATGTCCTCAAACACAGATGCCCATAGGAATGTATGCAATTGCTAATGTTCAGTATTACTGGTATAGCGTGCAGACAGGCGGTAGTCCGTTGCAGGGAAGTCCGACAAATAGCATTACAATTACCAAAGATGATTCTAATGAACAGATATGGTATGTGGGAGTAAAATATAAAGGCAGCAATGCATCTGCACGTTATCGCATATCTGTATTAAAATCCGACAATTGCGGCACGGTAAATCCTGTCGGTTGCGCCGTGAGCGGGCAATTGCTGTTCCGTGAAGACTTCGGAGGAAACAGCGCATCAAATCCACGAATAAGTACAACAGCATTGCCTGCAGGAGTAACAGAATATGTTTTCCAAACAACAGACAGATTAAGAGCAAATCAATACGCGCTTGTAAAATATATTGATCCTGCCTCTAACTACGCATGGCAAAAAGATTTTAGCGACCATACCAATCCCAAAGATAAAAACAAAGGATATATGTTTTTGGTGGATGCGGCAGAAAATCCGGGCAAATTTTATGAAACCCGCATAACAGGTTTATGCGATAATATTCATCAATTGTATTTTTCGGTTTGGATTGCCAATGTTATTCCTACAAGCAATACAGCCGCTAATGATAATCCCATATTGAAATTTGAATTGTTGGATGATACTGATAATGTTATCGGAACATACGTAACATCAAGCGTTCCCAAAGATCCGCTTCAAAGTGTAAAGTGGAGGAATTACGGTTTTATGTTCGATCCCAAAGGATATAATTCTTTGAAACTAAAGATATATAATAATAAAGCAGGTTCAAATGGTAATGATTTTGCTATGGATGATATAGAAATACGATTATGTCTTCCTGCTATCAAAATAGAAACAGTATTGTCCGACACAGTTTGTCCGGGTTCTTCTCATACATTCAAAGCCTCTTATCAGGATGATGGAACTTTTACAAGTTTGGGAAACAAGCTGGCATATCGGTGGCAATACAGCGCAGTCAACGATCCGCAAGCCGTATGGACTACAGTAAAGGAAGGCACAAGCAATTCATCAACATTGAATGCAACATTTACGATAAATAATATTACTGTGGCAAATAAGGGCTATTATCGATTGCTGATTGCCAACAGTTCTACTATTGATCATGTTAATTGCCGAAATATGTCCAATTCTGTTTATCTTCATGTTTTTGACAAGTTGCCAAAACCTGCAATATCTTCTTTATATGGAAATTATAATCTTTGTGGAAGTGTCAATACATTAACATTGAAAGTTACAAATCCCGAAAAAGGATTATCATATCAGTGGTATAAAGATACTGCCGTTCTTGCGTCCGAAACTAAATTAAGTTTAAAAGTTAATGCTTCCGGTTTATATAAAATACAGGCAACCGATTTGATAACAGGCTGTTCTGGATATGCAGATACAACTATAACTCAAGACCTCAATATCAATTTCCCTGATCCTGTAATTTCTTCTGTGTCTGGTGGTACTGCTATTTGCGGTAAAGAGGGCAGTGTTTTTATAACATTGAGCAATAGAAGTGCATACAGTGCAGATGCCGTTTATCAATGGTACAAAAATGGTCAAATTATTGCTAATGCCACAAGCGTTAATTATAATGCAACAACTTCCGGCGAATATTATATAGTTGTTAAAGATAAAACATGTTTGGCAGTTTCTGCAACCATAACAATAACTGATGCTAATTCAGGAACTAATATTACAAAACCTGTGTTAAAATCGGAAAATAATTTGACAGTATTATGTTCTTCAGGCAGCAGTTTAAGATTGTATGTTGACAATGCAAAAACCTTTACATCTGGCGCTGTTTACGTGTGGTACAGAAACGAGCGTGAAGTATCTCGGGGAGAAAATAAGCCAAATTACATTGCAACCGACTCAGGAAAATATAAGGTATTAATATATGAGACAGGCGGTTGCAGTTCACTGTCTAAAGAAATAGAGTTGAAGCAGAGCGGCGGTTCAGGCATTACAAAACCACAGATTATATCAGAATCTGGGACTGCAGTCATTTGCGGCGATGATGGAGGCATTATGCTTAAATTAACGACTTCCTATACAGGTAAAAACATTCATTATCAGTGGTTCAAAGGCGATACTTTGCTTGTCGGAGCAAATGGTATACAGTATTATGCCAAATCGTCAGGTTCATACAGCGTACTTGTTGGCGTTGATAGTTGCTCTGCACAATCAGATAAAATAAAAGTAACAAAAGATACAAAATCGACAGTAGTTATTCCAGTGTTAAAATCGGAAAATAATTTGACAGTATTATGTTCTTCTGGCAGCAGTTTAAGGTTGTATGTTGACAATGCAAAAGCCTTTACCTCGGGCGCTGTTTACGTGTGGTACAGGAACGAACGTGAAGTGTCTCGGGGCGAAAATAAGCCAAATTACATTGCGACAGACTCCGGGAAATATAAGGTATTAATCTATGAAACAGGCGGTTGCAGTTCACTGTCTAAAGAAATAGAGTTGAAGCAGAGCGGCGG
>JAISNL010000028.1 GCA_031276235.1 Prevotellaceae bacterium
GTCATCGGTAAGTATACTCATAATCACATGTAATTATTTATTACTTAATCAAATACAAAATTACAAAAAATTGTGGAATACTTGCCTTTTTTTGTCTTCTTATCCAAAACTCAGGTTATAAGGATGGCAAGAACCTTAAACCGCTTTGTTTACGCCGTGTAACCAAAAAGGCAGGATATACCATTTATTACGAATAATTGGGAGATAACAAGCGAAGAAGTAGCCTTGATTTACAAATACAGGTGGACGATAGGATTTGTTTTCAAAAAATTGAAGCAAAACTTTCAACTTCCTTTTTTCTATTCCGATACCGAAAATGGCATAAAGACACAAATATGGTGTACTCTGATAGCACATTTGCTGCTCAATGTCATACGTCGGGTATCAAACACAACAAAGGCAGTTTCGACGCTTTCGGCGTTAGTGAGGATACATCTGACAAATTATTTGGATATAATATGGGTAGTAACCGAAGGCAGACGTTCCTATCCCAAACGGACATTGAGTAAAAACAAAGGTCCCAACACGATTCAGATGTCTCTTTTTTAAGGGAGGTAGATTTTTGAAGTGAAAACTTAAATAAATAATAATAAGCGACTTAATAACATAGAAACAATTGTTTTTATGTTTAGTCAGTCAGTAATGTTTGTTAATTATTGAAATATTAACTAAATTATTAAATATTTAACCCAAAAATTTTTTTTAAAAAAGTTGCAAAACGATAAAATTTAATTATTTTTGCAATTAAAATGTAATATATTATGTATATAACAGAATTTTTTTAATGAAAAACAATATAATATATATAAATATTAAATATTGATGGCAACGGCGCGAAACATATTAAATTTCAGATTGCTTCGATTAGAAAATTTCGGAGGCGGCTTCGCCATGTTTTATGCAGCAGAGCAGGTAATCGTTATGCCGCCTTATGCAAAATTTGCGAAATATTCCGAAACATTCGGGGCATATCACGAAACTTTCCCTGCACATACGGAAGATGTCCGTACGTATACAAATGCCGTCTGCGAATATAGATTGCTTCGGGCTGAAGCCTTTACAATGATGAACAAATTAAGGAAAATCAGGGCGCAGCCCTGTAACAGGAAAGAAAAACAGTAAATAAAAAAATGCAATTAACATTTTGATATTTATTGCAAACACACATTAAATATGAAAATTATAAGAAAAAAGAGATCAATTAAAATTAAATTCGCATGAAGAAAATCATTTTACAAATGCTGCTCGTAATTGCGAGCGTTGGGTTTGCACAGGCGCAAACCAAGATAACAGGAAAAGTTACGGATGCAGAGAGCAAACCTCTCGAATTCGTGAGTATTTCCGTAAAAGAAGTTCCCACAGCAGGAACTCTTACTGATGCTGACGGCAATTATACATTAAACGTGCCGTCGAGCGGATCAACACTTGTGTTTAGTTATATAGGTTATGTAATACAGGAAATTGCCATCGGCTCGCGTTCTGTTATAGATATTACGCTGGAAAGCGATGCTGAATCTCTGGCAGAGTCCATTGTAGTGGCTTTTGGTACGACTACCAAATCAGCATTTACAGGTTCGGCTGCCGTTATCAAATCGGATGAAATCGCCAAGCGCGTTACGTCAAACGTTACAAACGCATTGGCTGGTTCTGTGCCGGGGTTGCAGATGCGCGGCGGTTCGGGAGAGCCGGGCGCAGGTAACGCCTCTATCAACATACGCGGTATAGCGTCGATGTATGCTTCAACAGATCCTTTGATAATCGTGGATGGCTCTCCATACGAGGGTAGCCTTACAAATATTCAGACGGGCGATATAGAATCGGTGAGCGTGCTGAAAGATGCTGCATCCGCCGCGCTTTATGGAGCGCGAGGCGCTGCCGGCGTTATTATCATTACTACAAAAAAAAGTAATTCACAAAATGCTACCGTGAATGTGGATATGAAATGGGGAGTTAACTCGCGCAGTATTCAGGATTACGATGTAATCAGAGACCCCGGACAGTATTATGAAGCTTATTACAAACAACTGTACAACAATTATTACTATGGACAAGGTTACAGCATTGCTCAGGCTAATGCAAGCGCCAACTCGAGGATGATAAGCGATTTGGGCTACAATGTATATACCGTGCCACAGGGAGAGTTGCTGATAGGCGCAGATGGCAGGCTGAATCCGAATGCTACTCTTGGGCGAAAACATACGTACAACGGTACGGAGTATTATTTGCTGCCCGACAACTGGACGGATCTTGCCTATAAAAATGCGCTGCGCCATGAATACAACGTAAGCGTCAACGGCGGTTCTGACCGTTCGTCTTTCTATGCAAGCGTCGGATATCTGGACGAAGACGGCATTATTGAATATTCAAATTATGACCGTATAAGCGCCCGTTTTAAAGCCGATTATCAGGCTAAAAAATGGTTGAAAATAGGAGGTAATGTAAATTATGTACATTCCAATCAATCATCCAATCCAAATTTGAACTCGAATGATTTAAATTCAACAAATTTGATGTATTATACCTCGATGATGGCTCCTATATATCCTGCATATATCCGCGTGGTAGATGCAGCCGGCAATGTGGTTATCAAGAAAGACGCCACAGGGCGCGAAGCATACGACTATGGCGTGGCGTCAACAAACTATGGAATACCTCGCCCTTTCCTTGCAACAGGCAATCCTTTAGGTTCGAACCGCTACAACAAAGTTACCTCTGAAGGCAATCAGTTTAGCGGCAACTTCACGGCTGACTTTTCCATTACCAGCTATTTGAAAGCGAATATAACAAGTTCGGTTATCTGGGGACAGACGTCAGTGTCGGATTATCAAAATCCGTTTTATGGACCTAAGGCTGGCGTTAACGGCGAGCTTACTAAACAAAATAGCTCAACGTTAAGAACAAATAATATTCAGACGCTGACTTATTTCAAGGATTTCAATGATCACAGTATAAGCGTTATGCTGGGTCACGAATACTACAATACAACCACCAAATATGTGGATGTTATTGCACAGGGTGGATTTTCGCCCGATATACAGGAAATAAGCGCTTTTGCAAAGGTTACGGATGGTCATTCCTATAAAAGGAGATACAATGTAGAAGGATATTTCGGCAACGCTCAGTATGATTATGCAGATAAATATTTTGCATCGTTTTCTTATCGGCGAGATGCTTCTTCGCGCTTCAAAAAGGAAAATATGTGGGGCAACTTCTGGTCGATAGGCGGCGCATGGCTTCTGTCGAAGGAAGAGTTTTTATCAGGCTTGACATGGATAAACATGTTGAAACTGAAAGCCTCTATCGGGCAGCAGGGTAATGACAATTTAGGCACAGGCTACAGCAACTACTGGGCTTACACTGACTTGTACGAACTGTCGAAAGTGTCGGAAACCACTATGTCGCCGGCATTTGCTCAGATAGGTAATCCTAACATTACTTGGGAAACTACCACAAACTTCAATTTCGGAGTTGAATTTGGTTTATTGGGCAATCGCCTTACAGGTAATGTAGATTTGTACAGCAAAAAGGTTACAGACTTGCTGTTTTGGCTGTCCGTGCCTGAATCGGCAGGTTCTCGCGGTTACTATAGCAACGTGGGCGATATTCGCAACACAGGAGTAGAATTGGCATTAACAGGCGCTATTGTACGTACGCAGGATATTGACTTGAGCCTGTCTGTGAACCTGTCGCACAATGCGACAAAGATTCTCAAACTTGACGAATCAAAGATTACGGACAACGGCGGATTCACCGAAAGCGGCAAATGGTACGAAGTGGGCGGTCCTCTTTACAACGCTTTCCGCGTAAAGTATGCAGGCGTGAACGAACAGGGTATGGCTACTTACTGGGTGGATGACGATTTAAACGGCTCTATCGCAAAACCGGGAAAAGACTATTCGAGAACGACAACAAACCCCAACGAGGCTTCGAGATATGCGCTTGGCACGCTTCTGCCTGATATATTTGGCGGTTTCAGTCTTTCATTGCGGGCATACGGCTTCGATGCATCTGCCACATTTGATTTTCAGATTGGAGGAAAAGTTTATGACTATCGCTATCAAAGTTTGATGGAGCCTACGGAAACAGCTAGCAATACAGGTTCTACTTTCCATAAAGACTACGCCAAGGCTTGGACTCCCAATAACACGGCAAGCAATATTCCCCGCTGGCAGTATGGCGACCAGTACAGCGCCGCCACTTCCGACAGGTTTTTAACAAGCGCAAGCTATTTGAACTTTCAGTCGTTCACAGTAGGTTACACTCTTCCAAAGAATTTGATTAAGCACGTTTCCAAAATTCGCGTATATGTTGCCGGCGAAAATCTGATTTTCTGGTCGGCTCGTCAAGGTTTTGACCCGCGTTATGCCTACGATGAAAACGAAATGCTTAACACTTACTCGCCTGTACGTAACATTTCGGGCGGAGTGCAGATAACATTCTAAATTTGAAAAGAAAATATAAATATGAATATAAATATGAATATAAATGTTGATATAAATATGAAAAAAATACAAAATATGAAAAAGGTATCAGGGTCTTTATTTGTTGTCGCTTTTTTAGTATCCTTTGCAACAGGCTGTATAGAAGCGATAGACCCGCAAAACTCGATAATTACCGTAGATCAGGCAGCCAATGCTCCCGGAGCTTATGATAACTTCGTGAACTCCATCACTTCTAATTTGGTTGGTACTTTCACTTATAGCGGAGATGATGCTACTCATCCTTATGATTATGGCTACCCATCATTCTATTTGATGAGGGATGTAATGGGGCAGGACATAGTTGCCGGTCACGGCAATAACTGGTACGAAACATGGTATGGTTGCAGTTCTCAGCTTGGTCCATCGTATGCGAGGTCGCAAGTTCCATGGACTTACTATTATAAATGGATTAAGAACTGCAATATCGTTCTGTCCATAGCAGGCGAAGACCCCACAGGTGATAAGATAACGGGAGTCGGCATCGCTTATGCCATGCGCGCCATGTTCTACATGGATTTAGCCAGAATGTACGCCCAAAAAACTTATGCACTCGACAAAAGCTCGGAAACCGTGCCAATAGTAAAGGAAACCACTCTTATTTCTGAGTTGGCGCACAACCCTCGAGCAACCAACGAGGACATGTGGGCGTTTATCATTAGCGATTTGGAGAAGGCGGAAAAATATCTGGCTAATTATACCCGTGCAAATGTTTATACTCCAGACATTTCAGTGGTGTACGGACTTAAAGCTCGCGCTTATTTAGTAATGGAAGACTGGCAAAATGCCGAAAAATATGCAAAACTGGCTCAGCACGGTTACAGCATAATGTCAAAGGCAGAATATACCAGCCGCGAAACAGGTTTCAACACGCCTAACTCATCATGGATGTTTGGCGTAACCTATAAGGCAACCGACCCGAATATTCTGCTGAATGACGGCGACTCTTCGTGGGCTTCGTGGATGTGTCTTGAAATTAATCCGGATGTATCGGGTTGCGGCTACGCTTCCAATTATGGCGCTCAAATGCTTATCGACCGTCATCTGTATGAAACTATGCCTGCAACCGACTTCCGCAAAAACTGCTTTGTAGATTTTGCAATAGATGCATTGGGAACTAACGCCGAAATTGAAGACGCGCTGAAAGCTTATACGGACTATCCCAACTGGGTGCGCCGTACAGGTCAGGATGGCGATTATAAACATGTTGGCGGTCTTTCCTTAAAGTTTCGTTTAGCAGGCGGACAGGCGGGACACGACAATCAATACATTGGTTTTGTTGTAGCAGTTCCTGTGATGCGCGTTGAAGAAATGTACCTTATAGAAGCCGAAGCTGCCGGTATGCAGTCGGAGTCAAGAGGCATCGACTTGCTTACCACATTCGCTAAAACCCGAGATGAGTCTTATGTATATGGTACGCATAAAGATGCTTATGGCAACAGCGCTACCTCAACTTTCCTCAACGAAGTATGGTGGCAGCGCCGTGTTGAATTTTGGGGCGAAGGTTTGGCTACTTTCGATATAAAACGCCTCAACAAAGGCATTATTCGCAGCTACGCGAATACAAATCATGCAGAATCTTATCGCTGGAATGCAACTGCGCCTCCTCAATGGATGAACTGGTGCATTGTACAGACAGAAACCAATTACAATTATTCGTGTACAAACAACCCTACACCAATAAAGCCAACTTCGGATTCTGAAGAATATGTATGGTAATTTAAATTCAATTAATATACAAAAAACATAGAATATGAAAAAATATATTTTTAGATTATTTGGCGCTCTTCTTGCTATGGCAATTATAACATCATGCAGCGAAGAGCAGGGAACGATTCCCGGAAACGATTCAAATCCTGCGATTACTGTTTATCAATATAATGCAAGCAAGCCTTTCAATGTTGACAATGACGTAGTAATCAGATTTGCAACTAACAACCAGACCACAGAGGCATACTATCTGGTAGAAAAAACTATAGATAAAGATGCCCGTACAGCCTCTATAGGCAGATACGCTTATATGGATTATGTAATTGCAAACGGTACTAAAATCGATGGCATTTCCGGCGAGTCAGTTGCAGAAGTTACACTGACAGATTTGCTGGGTTCGTACACTGTTACGGCTGTGGCTGTAAACGGTAGCGCAAAAACATCTGGTTCGACCGTTTTCGCAGGGCTTGACTGGAAGACTGTAACCACCGGTACTTATCGCTTTTACTACCCGACTATAACAGGCAAAGCTTCTATTCCTACTACATTGCAGGTTTGCACTACAAATGACAGGCTGTATCGTTTCAAAGACGTATTTGGAACAGGCTATCACATGAAGATAAATTTGTTAGACCTTACGGGTAGTGATGATAATAATAAAATAAGCGGTCATTCGGGGATATATACATTCTTCAGAATTCTTGAAACGCCTACGTCGTTTACGTATGGCGATGCGGGTAATGCTGTCAGCGTTCGCGACATAGGCTACTGGCAAAAAAATGATGCGTGGGTAACAGAATATGGATTAGAAAGCGGGATGTTTGAAGACTATACCTGCTTCATTTGCATACAGTATTTTACTGAAGCAGGCAGCATTGCATATACAGGTTACGATGGCATGAATGATTATGATGAATTTATACCGGATTAATCCGTGTAAATATTTTCATAACAAAATATGGAAGAGACGGAAATTTCCGTCTCTTCTGTTATAAAAAACAAACAACTTTTGCTGCCGTTTTCCCAATAATTTTATTTTTTAATGCCGTCTGAATAGGACTGGTAAAAGGCTACTGTTTAACAGGTACAAACAAGATTTCTGTCGCCATAGCCGTTGTCAATTTTGCTTACATAAGGAAAAAACTTGTTTTCTTTTATCCACTCTGCAGGAAATGCAGCCTGTTCGCGCGAATATTTGTGAGTCCATTCGTTGGAGCAAAGCTCGACTGCCGTATGTGGAGCCATTTTCAACAGATTGTCGCTGGCATCCGCCTTGCCGCTTTTAATATCTTCACATTCCTGCTTTATTTTTATCAGCGCTTCAACAAATCTGTCCAGTTCCGACAGTGATTCGCTTTCGGTAGGCTCTACCATTAATGTTTCGTGAACGGGAAACGAAAGCGTAGGCGCATGAAAGCCGTAATCCATCAATCTGCGGGCAATGTCGCCTGCATCTATTCCGTATTCGCGCTTGAAGTGTTGCAAATCGATAATACATTCGTGTCCCACTTTACCGTTTTCGCCTGTGTAGAGAGTTTCAAAATGAGGTTTGAGCACAGCAGAAACATAATTTGCATTCAATATTGCCATTTCGGTAACTTGCTTCAATCCTTCTTCGCCCAGCATTTTGATGTATGCATACGAGATTGGCAAAAGCATTGCGCTTCCGTAGGGTGCAGCCGCAACGGGAACTCCATTCTTGCCGCCTGTTTTTATTTGCGAGTGCGAAGGAAGAAAATCAACAAGATGTTTTGCAACGCTTATTGTGCCAACTCCAGGTCCTCCTCCTCCGTGCGGCATGGCAAAAGTTTTATGCAAATTCAAATGACAAACATCTGCGCCTATAATTCCCGGATTTGTAATTCCGCACTGTGCATTCATGTTTGCGCCGTCCATATAAACCTGTCCTCCGACAGAATGTACAATGTCGATAATTTCTGATATTCGGCTTTCAAATACTCCATGTGTCGAAGGATAAGTAATCATTATGCACGAAAGATTATCTTTGTTTTCTTCGGTTTTTTTTCTGATGTCGTCAATATTTATGTTTCCTTTTGCATCGCAGTCTATAACTACTGTTTTCATTCCTGCCATTGCTGCGCTTGCAGGGTTTGTGCCGTGTGCAGACGCAGGAATAAGCGCAACGTTGCGATGCTGTTCGCCGCAATGTTTTTGATAGTTGCGAATTGTTATCAGTCCTGCATATTCGCCGGCAGCGCCTGAATTGGGCTGCAAGGATGTTGCCGCAAAACCTGTAATTGCCGACAGGTCTTTTTCGAGTTCGTCAATCAGTTCCATATAGCCTTGAGCTTGGTCGGCGGGAACAAAAGGATGAATCAATGCAAATTCAGGGAAACTTATCGGTAGCATTTCAACGGCAGCATTCAGTTTCATTGTACACGAGCCGAGCGAAATCATGCTGTGAGTAAGAGAAATATCGCGCCGTTCAAGTTTTTTTATGTATCGCATCATTTCGGTTTCGGACTGATATTTGTTGAAAACATCCTGTTCTAATATAGCGCTACTTCGCAGAAATTTATTGTCAATTTCACTACTTCGGCAGTCGCAGGCATTAGTTGCCTGCTTTCCATTATTAAATATTTTGAGTAAAGTTTGAATTTCATCGCAGGTTGTCAATTCATCCATGCTTATGCGAACTGTTTTGTTGGCTGTATAATAAAGATTTATTTTATTTTCAAGTGCGATATTTTTTATTTTGTCAACATCGGCATTGATTATTTCTATTGTGTCAAAAAAATGTTTGCTTGCAAGCGAATAACCCATGTTTTCAAGTTTTGCTGCCAAAGCGGTAGCGCAGTTATGCGTGTGCGAAGCAATTTGTTTTATGCCTTGCTGTCCGTGATAAACGGCATACATTCCTGCAAGGGTTGCCATAAGCGCCTGAGAAGTGCAGATATTTGACGTTGCTTTTTCGCGTTTAATATGTTGTTCGCGTGTTTGCAAACTCATTCGTAAGGCTCTATTGCCATGCCTGTCAATAGAAATTCCTATAATTCGTCCCGGCATGTTTCGCTTATATTCGTCTCGAGTAGCCATGTAAGCTGCCGAAGGTCCGCCATAACCCATTGGAATACCGAAACGCTGCGTGCTGCCAACGGCAATGTCGGCGCCAAATTCGCCCGGCGCTTTCAACATGGATAGACTCAATATGTCGGCGCATACGCACACAAGGATTTCTCTGTCGTGAGTCGCCGAACAAAAATTGCTGTAATCGCGCAGTTCTCCGTTTGCTGCCGGATATTGAATAATAGCTCCGAAAGTTTTGCTGTTGAACGTCAAATTGTCATATTTGCCTGTTTCTACTTCTATATCGAGGAATACAGCGCGAGTTTTGATTACATCCAGTGTTTGCGGAAAAATATTTTCATCTACAAACAGCACATTTCTTCCTTCTTTTGCAGCCGCTCGCGAACGCTGATTGAACATCATAATCATTGCTTCGGCTGCCGCCGTAGCTTCATCAAGCAGCGAACAGTTTGCAACAGGTAAAGCGGTAAGGCTGCAGACAGCGGTCTGAAAATTTATCAAGGCTTCAAGTCTGCCTTGCGAAATTTCGGCTTGATAGGGCGTATAAGATGTGTACCAGCCCGGATTTTCAAAAATATTACGCTGAATCACGGCAGGCATTGCCGTTCCATAATATCCCATGCCGATAAACGACCGATACGTTTTATTTTTTTTCGCAATTTCATGAAGTTTATTGTAAACCTGATATTCGCTCAACGGAGCATCAAGTTTAACAGGTTCTTTAAGGCGAATAGATTCTGGAATTGTCTGATTTATCAGTTCCTGTATTGATGAAACGCCTATTGCTGCAAGCATTCGGTTTACTTCGCTTTTGCGAGGTCCATTGTGTCGTGATATAAATTGTTCTGACATGATGTTATAATTTTGTAATAAATAATATTATATAAGTTTTACTAAATATAAAACACAATTTTTGTGTATTTAACTTTGCAAAGATAACAGAAATTTTACAAAGCAAGAATTTTAATTCTAAACAGAAGTTCGTAACTTTTTAATACGCGCATAAATGCTTGGGTAATGCCATACAATGTAACGTTACCGAATATTTCTGACAGAAATATTTAGCCGCAGGTCAGGATTATGCGGTGCGTAATTGGTTCGTCATCCTATGTTTGCACAAAAAAAATAAACACTAAATTAGCGGAAATAAAAATGCAAATAATAATAATAATAACAAAGGGAAAGAAAAAGATTATCACCGTCATAGGCACAAAGATGCCGTCGCAAAGCTAATTTCTTTCCCTCTCGATGCCACTTACGAAAAACGTAAAATCAATCTCAATACAGTTGATATAAACAATTTATGGCTGCTTGAAAACGAACACTGTTTTCGCGGACAGATAGAACATCTGTGTATGCGCAAACGTCAGTC
>JAISNL010000029.1 GCA_031276235.1 Prevotellaceae bacterium
AAGATAAAACAATTACGAGAACAACACAATCTGCCGCAAAGGAAAATGGCGGAAGTTCTCAATATTGACTCGGCCACTTATTGCAAAATCGAACGCGGCGAACGCAAAGCAAAACGGGAACAGTTGCCGATCTTTGCCGAATATATGAAGGCAGACAAGGACGAGTTGCTTACGCTTTGGCTTGCAGAGCAAGTTTATAACGTTGAAAAAAGCAGGGCGCAAAACGACACAATCAAAGCGCCGGTTTTGTTCCGTTTGAACAATCGAATAGACAAATTTTTCGATGCAGATGCTGTTAGTGTTGATGGAAAAATTGTGTTGAATAGCGGAAATATTGTGGATGAGTGTAAGGGATTTGTTGGCAGAGGATTTTAAATGAAATAATATGCGAAATAAGAGAAAACATAAATACGTTATTCAACAGCAAATCCGCATACGTGCTTCGATTAAACAGAAACGCAGACAAAAACCGCGAAAGAAAAAGCAAATAGTTGAAGTCGTACAAATTCCTCGTGTTCCTCGCAAATTTCGAAGATATCAAAATTCAAGCAATACAAATTTTACAGCAAACAAAAATAATGCTGCTATTTTAAAAAAAATAGATTTCACACACAATCATTTACCTGAAAATCTAAGATATATTACAGAAACGAAAGGCAGTCCTTTTAATCTAAAAGATATACGAAAAGAAAAATATAATTCACAAGGAATAATTGCAATCCCTGAAAAATTTTCCGTTTTGGATAATCCTGTTGAAAGTTATGTAACACTACAAAAACTAATATCTGCATTATTGATAGAAAATGGCGACACAGTTACTCTGGATTATCGAAATTGCAAAAATACAGAATTAAGTACACAAATTCTGCTTGATATTATCCTGATGGATTTTGTGAAATTTCAAATAAAATGTAAAAGTATTGATAGGCAAAAGCGTGATTTATTCCCAATAATTGGTGCAAATAATATAAATGACGAAACTGTTAAAAAGATGATATTTTCTGTTGGTTCTCCTGTTAATTTAGGAATACAGGAAAATGATTTTCCTGATATTGAAAAGTATAAACTTCGAGTACATAATAACCGTAAGGAAAAAGATGAGAACAAGCGAATGGCACAAAAAGAATTAGATACTACTGAAATGGCGGATTATGTTATAAACTGTTTAAAACGAATGAATAAGAAAATCACGCCTGTAAAATTGAATGATTTGTGTACTGTAATTGGTGAAATTCTTATTAACGCAGAGGAACATTCAACGACACAGCACCGTTTCTCTATCGGTTATTTTAAAGAAGAGTTAGATAACGGCAATCATTTTGGACTATTCCGACTTGTCATTTTAAATTTTGGGAAAACAATTTACGAAAAATTCAAATCAGATGATTGCCCAAATAAAAATATCGTTGATAGAATGAATGAATTATCTGCGAGTTATACAAAAAAATCTTGGTTTCGATCAGGTGAATTTGAAGAAGAAAGTTTATGGACTTTATATGCTTTACAAGAGGGAGTTACTTCTGTTTCTCAGGAAAGTTACAAAAGAGGCAACGGTTCGATTCGTTTTATAGACAGTTTTTTCAATATCAAAGACTCACAAGAAGCAGATAATATTTCGCGAATGTCTATTGTATCTGGCAGAACGAGAATCGTTTTTGATGGAAGATACTGCATAAAAGAAAAAACAAATGCAGACGGTGAAATGTTTAAATTTATGACATTCAACGATTCGGGAAATATAGAAGATAAGCCGGATACTAAATATATAACTTATTTAAAAAACTATTTTCCCGGTACTATGATAAGTGTGAAAATTTTATTAAATGACGACGATATTCAACAGATTTCAAAAAATTAAATAATATGACAAATAAATTAAGCAAAGACAACACAATCAATCTCGAAGATTTTCGAGTAAGAGAAGGTCAAAGAGTTTCAAAAGTATTTACGGGTAGAGACAGAGGTAAGTATGTTAGAGAAAATTCTAAAATTGACGAAATCGAAGCGAAATACAATGCCATAAATATTGTTATACCCGACAATGTTTATTCTATCAATCCTTCGTTTTTCGAGGAATTTCTTGTCAATGTAGTCAGGAAATTGGGCAAAGAAGCATTTTTGAATAAATTCAAATTTACTTCGGAAGGCGACTATGAATTTGAGGGTCCGCTTAATCAGGCGGTGGATAGAATTTTAAAAAATCAAACAGCATTAGATTGATATGGAAAATTTAGATGTTGCTTGTAAAATTGCGACAGTTATTATTGCATTAGTAAATGTTAGTTTGGTTATTTACATTTTTATTAAAAATGCCAAGCGAGATTCTTCACACAAAGAAAGAGAACGCAAAATAAATTTGCTTAAAACTTTGGTATTGGATTACGGTATGAAGTATTTTTATCAGTTTTTTGACGATATCGATACTGAAACGCAAAAATTGAAAAACAAAAATTTAAATAATGCGACAAAAAAAGAAATCAATGATTCTCTTTTGAAATATGGTAAAACATTGGAACAAAAATTTACCGATTTGTTTTGGGGCATAAATCAAGATTTGCGAACAAATATTTATCAAAAAACAGATAATCTGTTAGATGGACTTACAAAGAGTATTTTTGACTGTGGTATTAACTTATATGATGATAATAAGTTTAATAATTTGGTTTCAAAACAAATAACCGATTGTAAATCAGAAATTATCAAAATATTGTTCAGCTATCCAGGAAAATAAAACAACCCTCCATGCACCACCCCATAATCCAATACATTTCCGACTGCAACCACCTCTACCGCGCCGGCAACGCCACCGAACACAGCTACCGCCCCGCATTGAAAACCCTTTTGGAAGCCTTGATGCCC
>JAISNL010000016.1 GCA_031276235.1 Prevotellaceae bacterium
TATGATTGCTTTAATTTGTTCGGATGTATAGTTCTCCAATGCTTTTACTTTACATCCCATAATATTTTTATTTGTTTCTGATGACAAAGATATATATAATATGTGTATTTATTTAAGGAGAATTATATATTATTATTGTCAACTTTCAACTTTCGCCTGTTTAACATTAGGAGTTGTTATATTATATTTATTTTCACCGCTTTGCCAAGGTTTCTATGATTGATATTTTCTACAAATTGTCGATGATATAATTAATTTTTTTTGTAAAAAGATGGAAACGCGTATTTCCTCCGTATATGCTGTGGTTTTTGTCGGGATAAATCATCATGTCGAATTGTTTGCCTTCGGCGACAAGTTTTGCCGCCATTTCGTAAGTATTTTGCACATGCACGTTATCGTCGGCAGAGCCGTGAATCAGCAGCAGTTTTCCGCGCAGTCGGTTTGCATATGTTATTGGAGAATTTTTGTCATAGCCGTCGGGATTTTCCTCAGGCAGCCCATTATAAAGTTCGGTGTATATGCTGTCGTAAAATCGCCAGTTAGTAACCGGCGCAACTGCGATTGCGAGTTTGAAAATTTCGTATGCCTGCAAAATACAGTTCAGCGACATGAATCCGCCGAAACTCCAGCCCCATATTCCTATTCGTTTGCTGTCGATGTATGGCAAAGAGCCTATATATTTTGCAGTTTCAATCTGGTCGATAACTTCGTATTTTCCGAGTTGACCGTATGTTTGTTTGCGGAAATGTTCGCCGCGTCCGCCAGTGCCTCTGCCGTCAACGCAAACTACAATATATCCATTGGCTGCAAGCGCCTGCTCCCAGTCGATTTTGAATGAATTTAGCGCTTCCTGCGAACCTGGTCCGCTGTATTGCGTCATCAGTACAGGATATTTTTTATTTTCATCAAAGTTCACGGGTTTGATGATGTATCCGTTGAGAGATATTTTTTCGCTTGTTTCAAACTGGAAGAACTCGCGTTTTGCGATATTATATTCTTCAATCCGCTCGCGAAGTTGGGCATTGTTTTCCAAAGTTCTCAACAGTCTGCCATCGGCAGTATGTATGGTAATCACAAGCGGGGTGCTGGCATCGCTGAAAAAATTGATGTAATATTTAAATCCTTTGCTGAACGTTGCGGAATTTGAGCCGAGTTGCAGCGACAGCCTTTTTTTATTGCTGCCATCCAGATTTATGCTGTACAGTTCGCGTTGCAGAGGCGATGATTCGCACGAGATGTAGTAAACGGTTTTTTGCTTTTCGCTGTAGCCGATAAATTCGGTTATTTCCCAATTGCCTTTTGTGATTTGATTTATAAGTTTTCCATCAATAGAATATCTGTAAAGATGCATATAGCCATCGCGTTCGTTTGTTACCAAAAATTCTTTGCCGCTGTTCAAAAACGTTAGAAAATTATCGTCAACACGTTCTATATAGCAGTCTTCGGTATCGCTGTAAATTGCCTGTGTTTCGCCGTTTTCGACATTTGCAAGCAGTATGTCCAAATGATTTTGTTTGCGGTTGAGGCGGATTATGCTTAATTTGTTTGCGTTCCATTTTATTCGTGCAATATATTGATTGGTTTCATTGCCGATGTTCATTTTTGTAGTATTTTGGGCGGCAATGTCATAAACCAGAATGTTTACAATAGAATTTTCTTCGCCGGCTTTCGGATATTTGAAACTTTGATTTTTCGGGTACAGTTCATTATTGAATGTATTCATGTTATATTCTTTTACGCGGCTTTCGTCAAATCGGTAAAATGCAATTTTTTTGCTGTCGGGCGACCATTCAAATGCTCGTGTAAATTCGTATTCTTCTTCGTAAACCCAGTCGGCGTGTCCGTTTATAATTTCGTTGTGTTTGCCGTCGAAAGTAATTTGCCGTTCTGTGCCGTTGTGCAAAAATTTTATAAAAATATTGTTATTTCGCACGAAAGCAATTTTATTGCCATCTGGCGAAAATTTTGCAACTTGCTGCTGTCCGTGCTGCGACAGCGGCTGACACTGTTTGTCGGCAATATCATACACAAAATAATCTGCGGTAAACGAACGGCGATAAATGTAGTTCGGATTTGCAGTAAAAAGTATTTTGGTTTCATCATCGCTAAATTCATAATCGACAGGCTTGTATTGCAGATTTAAATTTTGGAATATTACAATATTTTCGACCAGTTCGCCTGTGTCGTATCTGTATTTTGAAAGGATGTTGTTTTCGACTTTGGTATAATGTTCGCCATCGTTGGTTGAGCGTAATCCTGATATTGATTTTTGAGCAAAAATGCGATTAACCAAAATGTCTTTGAGAGTAACATTTTTTTTATTTGGCGCAGCATTCAAATGAAATAAAGATGCCGATAAAATGAAGGCGAAAAGAATATATTTTTTCATAATTTTTATTTTTTTTACAAATGTAGTGATTATCGTAAAAATGAGCATATTTTTCAACGGTTTTTATGATTTTTTACGCCTGTCGCCGCATGATTAGCCTTTTTGATGCATGTAATTACGGAAATAATGATTTTGGCATAACATAAATTACATTAATCACAGTTAAACAACACAAAACAAATATTAACCTGCTCAACAATAAATTATCTTTGCTGCATGAGTAAGTCCACAAAAAAGTTTGCTGTAACATTTTTATTAATCGGCGTTTCGCTTGGCATATCGGCTCAAACTGAAATGCGCGAATTGCCCGATACAGGCAAGCTTTTGTTTGATTCCAAACCTGCAAACCTGCTGAACTCTAATTTCAATTCGTTGAAAAATTCTTTTCCTGCAAGACTTACAGTCTCTCACGACGATATTTACATTTCGATAAATGACAGTATAAAACAGGATTCATTGAAAATATTATACGGGCAGGCTGTCAATTCTGATTTGCCGTTTGTTCGCAGCGCTTATTTCACGGACAAATCGCCGCTTTTTACCGAAACAGACAAGCGGCAGGAAATAAAATCAGGAGTGTCTCTACCATTTTTCTTGACACAGGAAAAACTTCATTCGCTGTCGTTTGTGCAGTTAAAAATTGTTGGCAACAAGTTGCAGTGTGTAACCGTAAGCGCACCATTGCATGGCGGTAACGGCATAGGCATATTGACCAAAGAAGAGAGAATGAAAAAAAGAGCAAAGGAAAGGAAGAAGGCTTATGTGTATAATCATTTGGCAAACCCTGAATAATGAATGATATATATGCGGATATAAAGCCGCGACTTGCAAACAGCGATGCCGACAAACGCTTGCAAATATATAAATCAAAAACGCCGATAATTAATCAAAACTATCGGCGTGCGTAAAAACAATTAAAAATTACTTGAGTTGTAATTGAGATGTGCCTGCTGATTTTCCATCAATGTAGGCTGTTACCTCATAAATGCCTTTGGCTGCTTTTGCATCGCCAAAACTGTAATAAATACATAATTCTATTTCTGCTCCCTGATAATCAATTTCGCGTGCAGCCGAAAATATTATCTGTTCGCCGTCAACCTCAAAAAGGTTATTTTCGTTTGTTGTCAGCACAATTCCATCGGGTCCTTTCACACGAATGTAAACTGTTTTCATTCCGCGCTGTGCAATAGAATTTTCTATAAGCGTGATACATGTTTTTATATGACTTGTGCGGCTTGCGCGTCCTGTATCTTTGTCTTTTTTGGTCATTCCCTGCACTGTCATTCCTCGAGCTTTGATTACTGAGCCTTCCTGTACTTTTGTGGTGAGTTCTTCGGCTTTTTGCGCTACTTCTTCATGTTTGCGCGTTATTTCCTGAACCTGTTCTCTTATTGTTATATTTTCCGTTACCAATTGCTGATTCACCGTATTTAGCGAGTCTATCTGCACAATGTACGATTTCATTATGGCGCGTAATGTGCCAAGTTCTTTTTCGTAAGCGCGTATTTTCTGTAAATTTCCAGCTTCGGTTTTTTTTACTTTTTCCAGCAGCATTTCTATTTTTGCCTGCTCTTGCAGCAACGCCTGATTTATTGAATCGTTGTTCGTTTCCAGCGTTGCATATTCCTGTTTCAGTACGTTCAGTTCGCTGATAAGATTTTCCTTATCATTCGTTAATAAAATCACTGTTTCTTTTTTGTCTTTTGATTCCAGATAAAGAAATATTCCCAAAACGATGACTGCAACGCATAAAATAGCTGTTATCACTTTAAGTATGATTGTTGTTTTATTGCTGTTCGTTGTTTTATTGCTATTCGTTGTCTGTTCCATAATTTTATTGTTTTAATTTGTTATTATTCTAAAAATTTCTTCCAAATGTTGCTCTTCTTCGCGCAGCGTTAGAATTGTAAGATTATTGTCTTTTGCAAAGTTAAATATTTTTATTCGTATATCATCATCAACTGTGCTTTCTATTAAAAAATGTTGAGGATTGTATGCTGTTATTATTTTACCGAAAGTTATTTTTTTAAGTTTATCCGTATTTTGGTTTTGTAAAAATTCTACTTCTACGCGCTGAACAGGATTCAGCGACATCGACTTCAGTGCATCTATTGATTTGTCGGCAACTATTGTGCCTTTGTTTATAATGATTGCTCTGTTGCAAACGGCTTCAACTTCCTGCATAATGTGGGTCGAAAATATTACGGTTTTTTCCTTGCCTATATTTTTTATCAGATTTCTTATTTCCACAATCTGGTTAGGATCGAGTCCTGTTGTAGGCTCGTCTAAAATAAGCACATCAGGATTGTGCAGAATGGCTTGAGCAAGTCCGAGCCGCTGGCGATAGCCTTTCGACAGTTGTCCTGCTTTTTTATGCGCTTCGGGTATTAGCCCTGTAAGTTGCAAAACTTCATCTATTCTGTTTTTCAGATGTTTCTTTATTCCATAAATATGCCCCGACATGTTAAGATATTCGCGAACATAAAGGTCGTAATACAGTGGATTGCTTTCGGGCAAATATCCTGTAAGTTTACTTGCTGCGCGAGTGTGATGTTCTACATCAATGCCGTTTATTGATACCTGTCCGCTTGATGCGGCAATGAAACCTGTAATTATTTTCATTGTAGTTGATTTGCCTGCTCCGTTAGGACCAAGAAATCCTAATACTTCTCCTTTTTTGGCTTCAAAACAAATATTATTCAATACTTGCTGTTTGCCGTAGAATTTATTTATACTGTTAACAGAAACTGACACGATTTTATTTATTATTTGAAATATTCATCCAATTGTTCTTTGTCGGATATGCGCTGTTTCAGAATATTGATATATTCATCTGCATTTTCATCTATTTTAGTATGCAATTCTTTCGCTTTTTCAAGCCATTTAATTGCAAGATTAAAATTTTCTAGCATTTCGCACGAAAGTGCTATGTTATACATCATTTGCGCACGTTTTGATTTTGTTCGGCTTTCGTCAAGCGCTTCTGTCCAATATTGTGCGGCATTTGCCCAGTTATGTTCTTTGACTGCGGCATTATACGCTTTGCCCGGTTTGCTGTTGCGGGAATCATAATATGAATCGTAAAATACAAGCCGTTCTGCCGTTTCCCATGAAGGAATTATGCGTTTTGCAAAATCGCGACCAATCATTTCGGCTGTTACGCGGCGTGCATCTTCTATTTTGGGCGCGGGAATATAAGTTCCATCTTCGTCATAAGAAGCGGGAATCATAATATTATCCTTACCTGTATATTTAATCGCCTTGTCGCCAGTTTCTACATCGTACGCATTGATTTTCACAATAAAATTTACATTGGTTACCAATGGTCGCTGTTTTGCCTTTTCAAAAACATAGTGTGCGTTAATATCAATAAATTCTACTGCAATCACTATTTTTGTTCCTGTCTGCTCGGCAATAATATCAAGCTCATCTTTAGGCATATCTTTGCCAATCATAGTTGTATCGCTGTAAATATTGAAAACTGGAATATCTGAGTATTCAAAAACAGGCGAACTTTCAAGCGTTTCTTTTATTCCGTCAGCAACGTTATTGACGAGAATACTGTCAAGAACTGACGCTTCCGATTTTTCTTTTTCAGAATAATGTATGGCGACAATTGCGGCATTTTTATCGGTTTCTCCGAAATTTATTTTTTCTTCGGGAGGCGATAACAGTTGTATTTCTATTATTTCGGCAGTTTGAGCCTGCATAACTGTCGTACATATTGCACATAATATAAGGATTACAATTCGTTTCATAATTTTTTTTGTTTTTATACTACTGATTTACAAAAATACTATCATTTTTTAACAAAAACAAGCGATGCCAATGTTTTTATCATAATTTCACATTAGGCAAATATTTTACCGTAACAAGGCGCTTGCCAATACTGCCTCTGTACCTTACTCGAAGTTGGAGAAAATAACTTCAACGTTTAACAAAATTACTTAAATTTTGAGGCTAAAAGTCTAAAACTTCACTCTAAAAATCTAAAATATGAAATGGAAAATTATAATATTGGAACAAAATTTAATCAAAAAAATTATGTAACCCACAACATTCATGCCAGATGCGGCATAAAGAAGGAAAAATAAACAGCAGTCGTTTTTATACAGTCCCTGATGTTAAGTTTTTTGGAGCATTTAAGTATGAAATTTTGTAAAAATCATTTACAGCAGTTTCAAACAGTCCTCATAATCGAATTTCATAAAGTTGTCAATAATCAAATCGGCATTGCCTGTGGCTTGTATTGCCTGCCGCGAGTTGGTGGTGGCAAGGGCAACAACCGTCATTTTTGCATTGCGTCCGGCTTCAATTCCTGCAAACGAATCTTCAAAAACAATGCAATCATTTACATCCGATTTTAAGTTTTCTGCAGCCAGCAAATATCCCTGCGGGTCGGGTTTGGAGCGTGTTACGCGATTGGCTGACACTATAACGTTGAACCACGAGTGCATGTTGAATTTTTTGATAATTCGCTCCAGTTTTATATCGTCCGAACTTGTTACAAGCCCTGTTTTCACGCCTTGCCGCTTCAACTGTTTGATGAAAATTTCAGAACCTGCAATTAACGGACATTCCATAGTACTTTCAAATTTTGTACATTCTTCAACTATTTTATTTTGTTCGTCAGCCGTAAAATCATAAAAATACCTGTTCAGTATTTGCGACATTGTTTGCCCTTTTATTTTACTTGCAAAATTCTGTCCGAGATTGTGTAATTTGCCCTGACTGTTCCAAAACCTGTCGTATTGCGGTTCTGAATCAATTATTACTCCGTCCAAATCAAAAAGCGCTGTCATAAATAAGTGAAGAGTTAAGAGTGAAAAGTGAAGAGTTATTTTTTTGTTTCATTTTGTTTTGCGGTTTTTACTGTGCTTATTAATAATGATATTATTTCGTTAAAGAAAAAGAGTGAAGAGTTATTTTTTTGTTTCATTTTGTTTTGCGGTTTTTACTGTGCTTACTGATAATGATATTATTTCGTTAAAGAAAAAGAGTGAAGAGTTATTTTTTTGTTTCATTTTGTTTTACGGTTTTTACTGTGCTTACTGATAATGATATTATTTCGTTAAAGAAAAAGAGTGAAAACTGCCGAAAATAATTTAATTATCAACATTTTTCACTCTTCACTCTTCACTTTATCAGTATCCGAATATTTCTTCCTGTTGTAAAAACTTTATTTCGCCGAGTTGTCGTATTTTATTCAAATCAAGTTCTTTTGAATTAGACAATATTCCGTAAAAATATGTGCGTCCTTTTACCCATTTTTCCTGAAATGCTTTAACATCGGCAAGCGTCATCTTTTGAACGTTTTCGTAAATTGCTTTATTTCTGTCGTAATCAACTCCCATATCTTTTGCATCCATGTAATATCTAATCACATCATCTTTTATAGTTCGTTCCGTGCTCAATTGCGCAATAAGCGATTTTTTTGCGATATTGAATGCGGCTTCGCTTTCGGGCATATTGTTTATAATATCTGCAAAAGCATCTATTGCTGTTGATACTTTATCGTTTTGGGAAATAATGAATGCGGAAAAAGTATAAGGTTTACTTGCTTTGTTCGGTTCGCTCAAAAATGCGTCTGCCGAATATGCCAAACTGCGGGCTTCGCGCATTTCTTGGAATACGATAGAATTCATACCTCCGCCAAAATATGCGTTGTATAAGGCAATGTTTGCATCGTTTGCCACGTCAAATTTATCGTTGCGATTTGAAAATTGTATATAATATGTGTTTTTTGCATCGTATTCTGCTATGAAAACTTTATTTTCGGGCGTTTCCACATATTTTGATTCTGTTTTTTCGGTAATCGGAACAAGAGTTTCGGGTGTTTTGTGATATTTGTTTATTAAATCTACAACTTCATTGCTTGCAGCCGGTCCGTAATACAGTACGTAATGTTCCTTTTTAGCCAAATCCTTGATTTTGGATAGTAATTCTGCAGATGTAAGATTATTCAAAGCTTCGTTTGGCAAGGTTGTTTTTTTTATGTAATCAGGTCCGTAAGTTAAATAGCGTCTTAATGCTGAAAAATTTGATGATTGATTTAATTTTGAATTTTTACGTGATTTTTGTACATCAAATTTCAAATTTTCAAGTATTTCATCATTAGGTTGAGCATCGTTCACAAGTTCTTCCATCAGTTCCATTGCTTTGGGCATGTGTTCGCTCAATCCGCTTATTCCCACATAACATCTTTCTGCCTGCACGCTTGCGCTAAATGAACATGCAATATTGTAAAATTCTCTTTTTATTTCTTCTGGCGATTTAGTACTTGTGCCAAGATAATCAAGATATTTGAATGCTGTCGATATTGTGGCATCGTTGTTGTTGCCAAGTTCAAAAACATAAGCCAGAGAGAACAGTTCTGTTGTTTCGTTTTTCTTGTACAGTACGGGAATATTTGATTTTGCCGTAGTTTTTTCCATATCTTTATTAAAATCAACAAAAACAGGTTCGATGGCTTTTGTTTGTGTATTTTTTATTTCTTTCAGAAAATTGCTTTCCGCATCGCGGTTTGTTGCTATAGGCGTAATTTGGGGTTTTTCTATTTTCTTTTGATTCGGGTCTTGTCCCTGACGTTTGTAAACTATAACATAATTATTGTTGCCGAATTTTTCGTTTGCAAATTTCACAATACTGTCTTTTGTGATTTTTTCCAAACGTTCAATAATATTAACCTGTTTTTCCCATTCCATACCGTTTATGAATGCGTCAACAAAAGCATCTGCTCGACCATAGTTTGAATCAAAATACTGTATGATTTCCAATTTGTAATTATCGATGCTTGCTTTCAATAAGGTTTCATCAAAATCGCCGTTGCGAAGTTTTGCGATTTCGGCAAGTAGCTGGTCTTTTGCTTCGTCAAGCGTTTGTCCTTCTTTGGGCATTGCCTGCATCAGCAACATTCCGTAATCGCTAAACATTGCGTCATAGGCATAAGCGTTCAACACTTTTTGCTGCTGCATAAGGTCAATATCTATCAATCCTGCCTGTCCGTTGTATAAAATACGCGCTGTAATATTTGCTATATCCGCATCTTCGCTGTTTGCTCCGCCAAGCCGCCATGCCAAGGCTACTCTTTCGGCATCCACGCCGGTTACATCTTTTACTACGGGAGTTACGATAGGTTCTTCGGGTTTAATTTCAAGTTTGGGAAGATTTTCGTTGGGTTTAAATTCACCGAAATATTTTTTTATAATATTGATTGTTTCATCGGGGTCGAAATCTCCCGAAAGGCATATTGCCATATTGTTGGGAACGTACCATTGTTTGTAAAAATTTTTAATGTTTATGATGGATGGATTTTTCAACTGTTCCTGAGTTCCCAGCACGGTTTGCGTTCCGTACGGATGATTTGGATACAGTCCTTCCAGCACATTTTGAGAAATTTTGCGCGAATCGTTTGTCAGCGAAATATTGTATTCTTCGTAAACGGTTTCGAGTTCGGTATGAAATCCTCTAATAATGGCATTTGCAAATCTGTCGGCTTGAATTTTTGCCCAGTTTTCAATCTGATTACTTGGAATATCTTCGGTATAACAGGTAACATCGTAACTTGTATAAGCGTTTGTTCCGCTTGCTCCTATTGCCGACATTAATTTGTCGTATTCGTTGGGAATCGCAATTTTTGATGCTTCATAGCTTATGCTGTCTATTTTTGCGTAAAGTGTTTTGCGTAGAGCATCATCTGTGGTTTTACGATACGTTTCAAACAAATTCTCAATTTCATCGAGCAGTGGTTTTTCTGCTTCGTAATTTGAAGTTCCGAAATTTACAGTTCCTTTGAACATCAAATGTTCAAAATAATGAGCCAGTCCTGTAGTTTCGGCAGGGTCGTTTTTTGCTCCTGCTCTTACGGCTATGAAAGTTTGAATTCGCGGTTGTTCTTTGTTTACAGCCATATAAACTTTCAATCCGTTATCCAGCGTGTAAATACGCGCATTGACAGGATCGCCTTTCACGGTTTCATAATCTTGCTTCGTGCTGCACGAAGCGGTTGCAATTATTGCTGTCAATATTGCAATTAATTTAATTTTTAGTTTCATGATAATATATTTTAAATTTAAGTTTTGCGTATATGGCAAAAATCAATTTGCCGAATAATTATTTTATGTTTAATTGTTTACAATATAATTTTATTTTTACTGTATCTTGATATTTTACATCTTTGCCGATAATTACAGTCAGTTACAGTTAATATAAAATACCAAGATTAAATGCAAAAGTACACAATTAATTGCAATTGTGTTACACATATTTTGTATTTATCCGAAATATTTGCTTATCTGCGATATTTCCGCCGCAAATGTGAACAGTATAACTCTGTCGTACGGTTTTATTTCTACATCGTCTGCGGCAATAATGCTTGTGTCGCCGCGAATTATTCCGCATATAGCGGCATTGTTAAAATCAATATCTCCTATTTTTCTTTTAGTTGATGCGCTTCCCGGCTTTACTATAAATTCGAGAACTTTGGCATCAGAGCCGGGCAGATATTTCACTGTTTGCACATCTGAGCCTATTGTAAATCTAAAAATCTTGCTTGCCGCAATAATTTTTTTATTGATAACGGTATCAATTCCTACATCTTCGGCAAATTTTATGTAATCGATATTTTCAATTTCGGCGATTGTTTTTTTTACGCCCAAACGTTTTGCCGACATGCACGCCAAAATATTTATTTCCGAACTCCCTGTAACAGCAACAAAGGCATCCATATTTTTCACTTCTTCTTCTACAAGCAAATCCATGTTTCGTCCATCTCCGCTTATGACTAACGAACGGGGAAGGCTTTCGGCAAGTTTTTCGCATTTGTCTCTGTCATTTTCAATGATTTTTATATTTGTTCGGTCTTCAAGTTCGCGTGCAACACGTATTCCTATGCGGCTTCCTCCAAGTATCATCAAATTGCGTACGTTGATATTTATTTTTCCGCAGGCGTGTAAAATATGGTCGGCATGTTCGCTGTCGGCAATAAAATAAACTGTATCGCCAGATTGAAATATATCTGTTGCGTTGGTTATAGTTGTATTTCCGTTGCGCGTGATTGCAATAATTTTTGCCTGAATATTGCTGTTTTCCGATTTGGGAAATGTTGCTGTTTTACCAATCAGCGGAGCGCCTTCTTCGAGTTTTGCAACTATCAGTTGCAGTTTGCCTCCCGAAAAATCAATATATTCGGATGTTCCTGTTTGGCGCAGCAACTTAATGATTTCGTTAGATGCTATGCGCTCGGGATATATCAGATAATCTATTCCGATATTCAGAAAAATTTCTTTATTGTACGGAAAAAGATATTCGTTGTTGTTGATTCGCGCTATTACTCGCTTTGCTCCCAAATTTTTTGCCAGCAAAGCGCATGTAATATTCATATCCTGATCTTCGGCAGGATTCACCGCAATAAACAAATCGGCACGCTTAATATTTGCTTCGTTCAAAACCGATATTGATGTTGGTAACCCGTTTATGGTAAGTACGTCTGCAACAGATTCGACTTTGCGCAACCGTTCTTCTTTCCAGTCAATTACAGTAATATCATGATAGGCATTGGTAAACAGTCGCGCCAAATAAAGACCTACTTCGCCCGCTCCGGCAATTATAATTTTCATTTTAAAATATTTACAATGCACAAAGGTAGTATAATTTAATAACAAAAAATCCTAAGTATATGACAAAAAACATAAATTTGTCATGTAAATATCTTGTTGTTAGATAATTTTAACACAATTTCATTTTGAAAAAACCTTGATATTTCGTGTCTTTATAGATAATAAACAAATAATTGCAATGAAAATGAAAAATATCAAGGTCGAGTGCAAAAAAGTACACAATTAATTAAATGAAAAACTTCGCAGGAAAAATGAACTTAACACGTATAAAGTTTTTAGGCATGTTGATTTGTCGCTGCGCAATGTAATTTCAATATCCCAACCGAAACGTTGTTTTACCTTGTCGGCTAACTCTTCTCTGTAACCTCATAGAATCGGAATACAATAACTGCAATTTGAAATGCACCAAGTTAGATTCAGAGGGAACGCTTGTTTATACTGTATGTTCCAGAAAATATTTTTGCGATTTCAGCAAATTGCGCGATTGCAGAATCAGCGTTTTGGTTTCGTTCAATATAGTCAAATACAACATGCCTGTTTTTGTTTTTGACTGGTTTGCCTGCATGCGTTTTAATTCATCCTTGATAGCCTCGGCAATTATTACAAACAAATTATCGCGCATTTCCAAAATTGTATCAAGTTCGGTGAAGTTTTTCGATATTAGCATTTCATTGATTTTTATGTATATTTTTTCCACAGCATCGTTTATTTTCATTAAATCAACAACCTGTTCCTTATTCAATCCTTCATGGCTGTTGTTTATATGGTCGCGGCACGGACGCGTAATATGCAGCACCGCCTTTGTGATTTCCGATAAATAATCAACTATCTGCACGTAAAAATATCCTGAATTAATTTCTGAAGTTTGAAAATACTTTAATTTGGGCAACACTTCATATTTGCGGTGGCGCGATTGCTGAAACAGTTTGTTTGATTCTGTAACCATTTCGTTTAATACTTTTCGATTTTCCTTGAACGTAGCTACCAGTGTGCGGTTGTATATTTTTGTGATTTGATTCAATATGCTGCACACTTCGTTTACGCAGTTGTCTAAAATATTGCTTGCGTTTTCTGCATCTTCGGATTTGTCGTTTAAGATATTTTCCGCATAATTTTTCTTTTTGCTTTTTTTAGAAATGAAATTGTTGTGAACGAGCAAATAGAAACACGATAAACTGACAACAACAACGGCAATATTGCCGCCCCAAACTAGAAGGCTTGCAACTGTAAAAGCAATAAGGAATCCGCCGAAGGCAGTGATAAACCAGCCTGATATTACTGTCATTACTCCTGTGATGCGATATACGGCGCTTTCGCGTCCCCATGCGCGGTCGGCAAGCGAACTTCCCATCGACACCATAAATATTACATAAGTTGTAGAAAGCGGCAGTTTGAGCGCCGTTGCCGATGCTATAAGAATAGATGCCGCCGTAAGGTTTACCGTTCCTCTTATCAAATCGTAAAAAGCATTTCCGCGTTCCGCTTCGGGCAATTGCTCAAATCTGCTTGCTATTTTTTTCTGTATTGATTTTGGTATTATTCTATTGTATGCATTATTCATATTTAATGCAAAACGCACAAGAAAACGAGATATTATTGTAGAGCCAAACTTTTCGTCTCCTTCGTTTTGCGATGACAGTTTCAACTCGGTTTCTGCAACATACATTGCTTTTTTTGAAAAAAACAGTGTTAATACCATTATTATACCTGAAGAAAATAAAATAAAAAAGTTTGCATTTGCAGGTTTGGTCAGGCTTTCCATTGTAATTTCGGCAGTTCCTGCATTTTGCGCTATGCTAAACGAATCAATACCTGCAAGCGGAACTCCTATAAAGTTGACAAGATCGTTTCCTGCAAATGCCAGCGCAAGCGAAAAGGTACCGGCAAGTATTGTGATTTTCAAAATATTTATATTCATTTTCTGAACTGCAAAAAGCGCCATGCTGCATATCGCCCAAGCGCCAAGCAAAACCAAGCAGATATTATCGTTTACAAAATTTGCAATATCTGCTGAAATTAATCCAGAACTTTTTAATCCTTTGAAAACAGCAAAATAAATAATCACCATAATTGATATTCCGCACCATATTGCTCCGTATTTTGCAAACATTTTATGATAGCGAAACGAAAACACAAGTCGGGAAACATACATTATTACAATTCCGCCTGCAAAAGCTACAACAACAGAAACAAGTATTGCCGAAATAATTACCATTGCCCGTCCCGAATTGATAAACTGCGAAATATCCGACAAAGATAAATTTGCTTCGATACTGATATGATGCAAGGCTATGGCTACTGCTGCGCCCAAAAGCCCAAATACCATAGAAACGGTTGTAGATGTAGGCAATCCGAGCGAATTGAATACATTCAACAATATAACATCGCTGAGCATCATTCCCAAAAACAGTAACATTACTTCATTGAAACCGAATTGACCGGGATAAAATACTCCACTGCGGGCAACTTCCATCATTCCGCCAGATGTGAGCGTACCAACCAAAATACCAACTGCCGCAATTGACAAAATAACTTTTCGCGAAGCCACTTTCGAACCAAGCGCCGAATTTAAGAAATTAACCGCATCGTTTGTAACGCCCACAATTATGTCGGAAACCGCAAGCACGACAAGCGCTATGACAATGAATATATAAATATCGCTCATTTTTGTTTGTTTTATAATATTCGGCAAAATAAGTTACATTGTATTACAACCGTATTACATCTGTATTACAAAATAATTATATGGCGCGTATCTAAACTATTTTTTCAATATGAATATTCAGAGTGAATGAATTAAATAAGTACACGCATTACCGACTATTTTTGTGAAACGCATTAGAAATTTTCGAGTTGGATTATCATTAATCTGTAAATTTGTTTGGCAAGTTATTTGTCCTGATATATTTCTATTAATTTTGCCGTGCATTTTTATTTCGCCTGCGTGTAATCTGAAAATTTAATGCTAACTTTGCATTGTATTAAAATTACATTTTTGAATGATGAAAACAAAATTTGCCATTGTATTATCAGGTTGCGGCGTTAGTGATGGAAGCGAAATACACGAAGCCATAGCGTCAATATTGGCTGTTGAAAAAAACGGCGGTTCATATCATATTTATGCTCCCAATACGGAACAGATGCACGCAATAAACCATGTGTCGGGCGAGGAAATTACGCCAAACCGCAACATGTTGGAGGAATCGGCGCGAATTGCACGCGGCGATATAAAATCATTGTCGCAATTTAATGCTGATGATTTTGATGTTTTGCTTTTTCCCGGAGGTTTCGGCGCTGTAAAAAATTTGTGCAATTATGCCACAGCAGGACGAAATTGTAAAGTAAATTCGGATGTCGCCCAAGCGGTAAAATCGATGTTCAAACGTAAAAAAATAATTGCCGCTATATGTATTGCACCTGTTGTACTTGCCCGGATACTTGGCAATATTACTGTTACGCTTGGCAATCCCGATGAAAGTTTGATTGCCGATATAAACAGTTTTGGCGCAACGCATACTGTAAAAAATGTTACGGATGTATGTATTGATGCTGGAAACAGAATATTTACAACGCCTGCTTACATGTCTGCAACAAATATTACTGAAGTATTTACAGGTATTGATAATCTGGTAAAAGAAATTTTGAAATTTATCGCTATGGAAAAACTTTGATCTAACTTTTATTTTGATCGTACAGCAGCGAAAACATTAAAAATTAATGACAGAGCCAGCTTTTGTAGCATTACGTATTACGCCGGGCGACATTCCAAATTCCTTTTTGCAAAACTTGTCAAAATGCGCAGACGACGAAAAGTTAAACTCTATAGATATTTCTTTAAATGATTTTTGCGTACAATTTATTTCGTAATATACCTTTTTTGCTTTTTCTTTAATCATCCAGTGATAAGGCGATACGCCAAAAATTCTTACAAATCTTTTCTTAAATCCGGATACGCTGTAATTCACTATATCTGCAAGTTCGGTAATTGTTTTTACTTTGTCAACATTTTTATATATTAATTCAGAAAAAACGATATCATCACTGAGTATGGGTGAAAAGAATGCAAATAAATCTTTTTTAGAATAATATGCTCTTAGATAGTAGAGCAATTCCTTTTGTTTTAATTCGTGAAGATATGCGCATTTTAAGCCATCGCCGATGGTATCTACAAGATTTTTGAGGAAATCATCAATCACTTTGTTAGTTTCTAACGGATAATGAGATGTTTCCAATTTAATACTTTCATTCAATCTATATAACATTTCCAGCGAAAAATGATTGCAGAAATTGATTTTAAGTAAATTAACAACAAATATTTGTGAATCTTCCTTAGCCTTTATTGCACACTTAAACCCATGTGGAAACAGCAGGAAAGTATTTTCTTTAAAGTCTTTATTCAGATATGCTCCATACGAATATGTGATATTCCCTTTCAAATGGAAAATAATTTGGTTATAAGTCCCTACCGTTAAAAAAATATCATCTTTTTTTAAATCAAAGACTTGAATAATAGGATCTTTATTGTTATCGTATAAATAACAATTCAAATGTTCTGTTGCGTTTTGTAATTTTCCCATAATAATGATAATAATAATTTTGTATCTCTCAATGTATACTAAAATGAATTTAATTTATAACAAAGGTATGTATATTTTTTTAAAATCAACATCCTGTACACTGCAAAAACGAACCTTTTGTTATTTGTTGTGATTTGATTTAACGCTATAACTGCAATATTTTCTGTACGTTTAACATTTTTTCCAATATATCAAATAAAATACTTTAAGTATATTTAATAATAATTTGCGTAAATTAACCTGTATATTTAACTTTAATTAATGTAATAATAGCATTTGATGAGATTTGTTCATCATTATTATTAGCCTTATTTCTGCTAAACGGGTTTATTTTTTACAGGCGATATTGTAATTCGCAAATTTCATGTACATTTGCGACAAAAAATAAAATGTATTTTACAGGTTTAATAATAGGAATATCCATATTTTTGCTGATAGGTTCGTTTCATCCTTTAGTTGTAAAAGCCGAATATTATCTTGGCAAAAAAAAATTGAAAATAATTTTCGGAGTTGTCAGCGCATTGTCAATATTACTGTCGCTTTTTACAGGTTTAGTGCTGTCAATATTTTTAGGCTGTTTTGGTTTTGTGTGCTTTTGGGCAGTATTTGAAGCCGACAGGCAGGAAAAACGAAGAATAGAACGAACAACAAATATATAATAAGGAAAAATGGAACAATTTTCAGGCGTAATAACAGGCGCATCGTTATTTGTAATAATTTATATATCGCAATGGGCTTGCATTAAAGGCGAATATTATTTTACAAAAAAATTCTGGATAGTTTTTTTAATTACAGGAATTACAGGCATTGCAATATCCCTGTTTGCGCAAAATATCATAATATCATCAATATCAAGCATATTTGGCTTTGTTTCGTTATGGGGAATAGGCGAAACCATTCAACAGGAGAAGCGAGTAAAAAAAGGCTGGTTTCCAAAACGGAAAAAAAATTGAGATTGACTCTAAAAGATTAAAACTTGAGTCTTTTAGTATTAACATATACATAAAAAGTTTTGAAATCGGAACAGAAATTAAATAGTCGCTCATTAAGAACCCATGTCGAACTCATTAAAATTATAATAAATTGCAATCAAATATTGTTTTTTATTTAATGAAAAACTCAAAAACCTAATCCTAAAAACGCTTGAAAATAATCTGAATAAAATTTTAATGAGTTGGCACTGAACATGCAAAGGTCTCATCGTTCATATTTTAAAATCATTACAGCAAATAAAGTTTATTGAACTTAAAATATTCAGTGAAGTTATTTTATATCAACTGTTTATTCTTTAATAAAATTACAAATTTTATATTCTGGTGAATTCTGTAAGGAAAGATATATGATTGTCATATAAAAAAATAAATAAATTTAATTTTATTTGTTTGAAATTAAAATATTTTTGTAATTTTGCAAAACATTAATCGTGATAATGCGATTTTTTAATATAAATGTTAAAATTAATATTTTCAAGTGAAAAAGTATAAGATATTAGTAATTAATCCAGGCTCGACATCTACAAAAATTGCTGTTTTTGAAGATGAAACAGTTGTTTTTTCCGAAAATATAAAACATTCGGCAGAAGAATTATCCAGATTTGGTCATATAATTTACCAGCATAAATTCAGAAAAGATTTAATTTTGCACAAACTCGAAGAAGCAAAAATAGATATTGCAAATATTGATATAATAGTTGGTCGTGGCGGATTGGTAAAGCCAATATTATCAGGGGCTTATGAGGTAAATGAAAGATTAAAAGAAGATTTGTTCAACTGCGTGCAGGGCGAACATGCAAGCAATCTCGGAGGTCTTATTGCCGACGATATTGCTAAATTAACATTACACGCACAAGCATATATAGCAGATCCTGTTGTAGTTGACGAATTACAGGATGTAGCCCGCATCACAGGGCATCCGAAAATATACAGAAAGTCAATTTTCCACGCATTAAATCAAAAATCGGTAGCTCGGAAATTTGCAAAATCATTAAATTTAAAATATGAAGATTTAAATTTAATAATTGCACATTTAGGAGGAGGAATTTCGATAGGCGCACATCAACGCGGCAAAGTTATTGATGTAAATAACGGTTTGGATGGAGAAGGACCATTTTCGCCGGAACGTGCAGGCTCGTTACCGACTGGCGCGTTGGTAAAACTTTGTTTCAGCAACAAATACAGCTATGAAGAAGTAAAAAAAATGCTTGTAGGAAATGGCGGATTAATTGCTCTTATGGGAACAAACGAAGCCAAAGATATAGAAATAATGGCAGAAAAAGGAGATGCCCGCGCAAAACTTGTACAGGATGCAATGTGTTATCAGATTGGCAAATACATAGGTGCATTGGCAACTGTGCTTAAAGGAAAAGTTGATGGAATTATTATTACCGGTGGAATCGCTTACAATAAATATCTCTGCGATTATGTGAGAGAAATGGTTAAATTCATTGCGCCGATTAATATCTATCCCGGCGAAGGTGAAATGGCTGCGCTGGCAATAAATGGTTTGATGATTCTAAACGGCGAATTAAAACCTTTAATTTATGAATAACTAATGTTAGGTTCTTATACCTAATCTGTCCTTTGCAAACTCTGTATCTTATTGATATATAATAAAATAATAGCCAAAATATTTGGAAAATAATGCAGGATTTTGTATTTTTTACCGAAAAAATCGGTAAAGATAAATCAAAAATACAAAACGATTTTTTGTTCAATTTTTTTCAAAGTTTCCTTTCGTTATGCCGCCTGAATTAAGAAAGGAATCCTTTTTTTATTTTTGCAAAATTAGAGAATAATTTTTGATGAACATGCATGATTAGCGTCAAAAAATATGACAAAAGCGTCAATTTTTTTAATGCTATTTTTTATTTTTTTTTCAATAAAACGGAATTTTCGGGAAGGATATCGGGAAGTTCTTCCTGTTGCATGAATGTCAGCAATATATAATCAAATTCGGCGTTTATTGTTTTTGAATTGCAATAATGATTTTCGATAAAATTAAAACCTAAAACATCAGATATTTGCAGCAACAATGCCGAAAATATCAATATCGCAGACACGAGCACTACGTTTCATTTCTTCTACAAAATCATCTGTGTAAAGTTCTTTCATTTCAAATCTTTTGTGCCTCTATCACCTTTATTGAAATTGTATTGAAGTGAAATGCCGTAAGTATATTTGTAAGGTGTTCCATTATATAAAGTGTTGCTAATTATGCTAAAATTATTGGAATAAGAGCCGCGTTTGACATAATTGCTGAAAATATTATTTAGACTTAGCGTTACTCTTAATTTATTGTCAAATAACTTTTTACTAACATTAATAGTTGATATAACATAAGGTTTTTTATATCCATTATAAGTAACTTCTTTTGAATGATAATTAATGTAAAATGTTGTATATATATCTTTTGGCAATGTGTATTCCATACTGTATTTTATGTTGTAGCCATATTGTTTGCGCGTTAATTCAGGCAGATTCAAATTCTGTTGTTTTGCTGTTTCTATCAAAGAGTTCAAGTCAAAATCGGTGTGGTAAATACTTGCGGATAGCGTAAAATTCAGTTTATTAGTAATTTTACACCAAGTGGATAAATCAATGCCAACATTGCTTGTTTTCGCAATATTTTCAGGTTTTGATAATAAAATCAATGAATTGACAGGGATTGATATATTTTTTATATCATTATTTGTAAAATTATAAAACAATTCTGCCGAAACGTTCCATTTATCGCTATCATAATTATATGCTAAATATGCAGAATAAAAATTTATTGGTTTGAGAGTAGAGTTGCCTGATTTCCATTGAAATATATTGTTTTCATCTACATAATCAGATAATTGCAGAAAATATGGATATGTAGCAGTTTTTGCCAAAGATAATTTTAGTTCTGTAGTTTTATTCAACAAATAAGCAATGGTGAAAGAAGGTAACAGGCTGATGTATTTCTTATTGATAAACATAGTTGTGTCGTTTCCAGTCAAATCGTATCTCAAATATTGTCCATTGTTAGATTCGCTCATTAAATTTAAGCCTGCATCAAATTTCCACTTTTCCCATTCCGAACCAAAACGAAATGAAAAATTATGAGTTTGATGAAAGTTTTTACTGTTTTGTTCCAAAGGCAAATTGAGTTTATCAAAAACATATTGATGAAAAGCCAACGGATTCATCCAATCCAAGTCTAAATCGTATGATACATTCCATCTTGATTTTTCGGAAATAGAATGATTGTAAAAAGCACTGAAAAACAGATATTTTGAGTAAACAGTTCTAATATTCGTATATCTGTAAAGGCTGTCCGAAGTTGTGGCATTCAAAATTTCATACCAATATTGAGAGTTTTCGTTGCTCGGAATTTTCTGAAAATCAACAGATACCGAAATTTTTATGTGAGAGTCAAGTGTATCTGTTTTGTGTTGGAAAGAAAAATAGCCTCCCGTCCATAATTGTTTTTCATTATTGCTGCTTTCGCTTGTGTATTCGGTAATTTGGGTGTTGTTATTGCTGTTCAGTTCCGAAAAGTTCCTGATATTATCGCTCGTGTACTTTAATGTTAAATATGCAAAACTTATGTAAAACTGTGTGTTTTGCGTTGGATTGTAAAAACCGCCAGCATAATTGGAATTTATACGTGTTTTCCAAAATCCATTTTCGTTATATGTTTGAAAATTAGGCAAGCCAAGTAAATTAAAATTCCTTTCTACAACCGTTTGTGTAGAATGTTTGTCTGTTTCGAGTGTGGAATTAACAAAAAAAGTAAATTTGTTATTTTTATAATTCAGGTTTCCAAATTCGCGCGAATCATTTATATCTTTGAAATTAACCGTATTAAGTCGTATCGAAGCCATTCCGCTTAATCCATTATCGCGAATTTGTTTGAGTTTGATATTGATAATTCCGCCTTTGCCATCGCCTCCTGTACGCATTGCAATATCAATAAGTTCAATTTTATCAATACGCTCCACAGGCACCATTTCAATTCGCCCGAAAACATATTTTATATTCTGTTCGTCAATCTGAATAGTTGCTTCCGCTCCTTTGTACCGTATATTTCCCGATTCATCAACCACTACGCCGGGCAAGGTTCGTAAAATATCAAGTACCGAACGCGCAGCCGCCTTTTGAGTTTCGGGAATTACAATAACTTTTTTGTCAAATTTATTGTCAACGCGTTTTGCAAAACCATGAACTGTGATTTCATCCAATTGAACAGTATCCACAAATAAACTGTCGGTCAATATTTGCCCGTATGCGAAAACTAAATTTATCAAAAATGCTGCAATACAGATTAATCGTTTCATATTATATTGCACAAGTTAAATTTTCCGATAGCGTATTCATAATTGGAAATTGATGGACATAAATATTTGTAAATGCATTGGTTACATGGCTTTACATTTTTTCGTGTTTTGCGCCAACTGTTCCCCGATTTCATTTCTTTATATGCAAATTCGTGCAAAGTACCGCTGTTTATATTGCCGAGTTTTTTTTCATTTAAATTAGCAAACACATCTCCACTACTCATAATCATCAACTTGCCATAATAATTTGAGTTTATTACCTGTCGAGCGTAAATATTTGATATTTCAGGCTTTGCATCTAAAATATCATTTCTTTCAGGAAAAATATTATCACAGAAAAACGACAAATTTTTTTCATTATAAAACGGCAAAAGAGTAAAATTATTTTCTATTTTCATTTCATTTATTAGATTTTCTACAAAAATACAATTTTTTTCACTTTCAACAATAAAAATATATTTTATATTGATATTATTATTTTCAAGTAGATGTTTTGCTGATTTTAGTTTATCAATATCAATAGGAAAATTAACTAGTATATTAACGGAAAATTCATTATTAGATAATGAATTTATAAATTTATCGCATTTGATAATATTCTGGTAATGAATAAAAAACGATGCAACAATGTTAGAAACTTTTAAAATATTAATAAATTCGTCAAATTTAGAGTATTTAAAAACATTTCCACCAATAACATTTATGGCTTTTATGTAGCTACCTCCCAAATTATCAAGAATTTTTTTTATTAATTTCAAATGTAGTTCCTCACTTGTTTTTTTTGTACAGAACAAGAATTGTCTATTATAATTACAGCAGTCACAACAGGTTAAATCACAAATTGAATTAATTTGAATCGTTATGCTTGTTAGCTTTTGCATTATTTTTGTTCCCACTGATACAGATTCCGACTCTTTCATTATTTTCAAATCATGTTGAATGTTGAAAATTGGTTTAAGTTGGAATGGTTTTGTTGCATTTTCAGGTAAAGTAAGCACATCGCCACAATAAAATTCACGTATATTTTTAACAAAACCACTAATTTCTTTATTTTTTTGATAATTTGAAGGTAATTTAATAACCAACAAATTTTTATCATCATTCAACTGTTTTATTAATAAATATGTTTTTGTCCCTCGTAAACATTCTATTAATTTTCCATTTAGTGTATTGTATAATAATGCTTTTTGTGTATTTACACATATATATACAAACGGTTCAATGTAAAGCCAATTATTTTCATTCATATCATTTTATAATTTGAAGATTTCAGATAAAGTTGTGGGTCTTTTTCCATTGCATTAAAATAATGTGCAAAAATATTAGAAAAATTTTCATCAAGATTTGCTGTAAATAATTTACAATCGAAGTTATTTGTCTGAAACATACATTGCCCACAACCGAATTGAAACATGCATTTTTTACATCTTTCATAGATATTGCTATAAGCGTCATTGTATCTGTCGGCAATTTTTTGAAAATCAATATTAACTTTATCTGCACTTACTGTTCCCATTTCAAACTGATGTCCAATACGTTCGCATGGCAATATTTTACCGTCCGAAGTTACAAAAATCATTCTTTTGAACGGACTGCAAGTTCCTGTAGGCAAAAAATATTTATTTTCGTTTTTAGACATTAATAAATCCCAATAAGACTCTTTCACAAAATTACTAAAAAAGCGCATAAATGTGATAATATCATACAATTCAACGGTATTTTCATTCGGCTTTGTTGTTTCATTTTTTTCATCAATAGATGTTTTTTTGAATAATAGCCAAAACTCTTTTTCCCACTTGGGATTTAATCCATCTGTTGCCAGCGAAGATATAAATACTTTTTTATTTAATTTATTCGCAAAAAAGTCTTTTACATCTGATTCTTTATTGTTATTATGCATTACAGAAATAAAATTTACATATTTATCAAAATAGTCTGAATATTTTTCTTTTATTTTCCGAACATTATCATAGATTATGTCAAAAGCAATTTTACCATCATGAAATTTTCGGTATGAATTTTCTTGTTTTGTTCCACCATCCAAGCTGATCAATAAATTAAAATTATTTTCGACTAAAAAAGCAATATATTTATCCAGTAAAACGCCATTTGTTGTCATTCTAAATTCTGTACGATTATCCTCATAAATTTTAAGAGTTTTAATATAACTCACAATTTTTTTAATCAACTTAAAATTAAGCAATGCCTCACCGCCGTAAAAACCTATTGAAATTTTATTGTTGTACGAACTATTTAATGATGAATTCCATATCGGCAATAAAAAATTAATCACATTTTTAACAATATCAAAATCAAGAGTTTTATTTTTTGTTGTACGTTGATTAATATAATATTTGTTATAAATGCAATAATCGCAATTTAAATTGCAGTTTTCTGTAACTTCAAAAGTAATACTCATCGTATTTGCTAAATATGTCTTAATTTCAGAAGCAGAATATCTATGCATCTTTATTTCAATATTTTCCGCATAATTGTTTTTAAGCAAAAACAGCATTTTTTTGTATTGATATTCTATTTCTTCTTTTGAATATTTACCCATATTATTGATAATACTGTTATGTATATTTTCTTTTATTTTTTTTCCGTTTTTTTTCATTTTTAACAACATGAATAGTAACGGGTGTATAAGAAGAAATTGGGAAAGATATTTACTATACAAATAATAATTGTTATTGGTTTGAAAAATTCTAATATTATTGATTTTCATCTCTACTCATATTTTAAAAAGAAATATCCAAAAAGTCTTTGAATGAAATTTATTGTTGTCATTTTTCAAAAAATCATTACTACTTTTTGAACATTTCTTGTTTTAAACTACATTAAGATTCAACCTGGGTTGATTCACTACAGCCACCACCTTTTTTACATCCGCTATAACTATTGTTACGTTCAGCTGGACATACACATGTGCACCCTACCACAGTAGCATTACGACCACCACGAATTAGGTTCATCTGAGCTTTGTCAATTTAACAAGTTTCTTCATATTAATAAAATTTTAATTTTTTGGCTAATTTTCAGGCATAGCCATTCTCCTTTTTAATTTTTTTTGCAATTTTTTTCGTCGCGCACCGAGAAAAATTACTAATACAAAGGTAAAGCATATCCATAATATAAAGCAAGAGCGATTTTTGCAGAAACATTGCAATATTTGCAAAAAAAATGTTATTTTTGCAGAAAAATAATTTAGACCTCTTTTTAATGTAAAAAATATGATGAATTTACAATCTCAAATAGTTTCAAAAATAAAACGGTTGCGTCACGAAAAAGGACTTTCACAACCGCAAATGGCAGAATTGCTTAATATGGAAAAGTCGGTTTATGCACGTTTGGAAACAGGCAAAACGTATTCGTGGGCAAAATATCTTGAAGAATTGTTAAATGTATTTGGCATCACACCCGACAAGTTTTTTGAAGACATTGGCTCAAGCGTTGTTATCAACAACAATAATTGCCCTTATGGTGGAAACGGCAATGTTGAAAATTTATATACTGAAAATCGTGAAATTTACGAAAAACTCCTCACTGCAAAAGATGAACAGATTGCGCTACTTAAAGAGATGCTGGGAGGAAAGTAAAAAGCAATAATATAAGAATTTAGAGAATATTCGTGCAAAATCGAGAATGCAGGATTTTGTATCTTTATGCCGAAAAAATCGGTAAAAATAAATCAAAAATACAGGAAAAACTGCCAAACGATTTTTTCCTTCAATTTTTTTCCATTGTTTTTTCCAAAACTCAATATTGCAGTAGATGAAAGACTATTGATTTATTTTTACGGGGATATTCCTTTTCAAACAATAAACAAGTATTATTATGCCTGCAATTATAAAAGGCAAACTCAGCCATTGTCCCATGTTTAGAGACATTTGATTTTCAAAATCAACTTGACAGTTTTTTACAAATTCTATTAAAAACCGCGCTGTAAAAAGTCCTGCCAAAAATATTCCGAAAATCACTCCCGATTTTTTGATACCTAAATCTTTTTTGAAAAACAAATAATATAAAATCACAAAAAGCGTCATATATGCAAGTATTTCATATACTTGTGTAGGATGAGCGGGAGAAGTTTCTCCTGCTCTGGCAAAAACAAATCCCCATGGAAGGTTTGTTGCATGTCCGTAAATTTCCGAGTTCATCAAATTTCCGAAACGAACAATTGCACCTGCTACCGGTACGACAACGGCAATTCGGTCGAGCGACCAGATAAATGATTTTTTATATTTTCTGCAAAAAAGCCATAAAGCAAGTAAAATGCCAAGCGCAGCTCCGTGACTTGCAAGCCCCGCATAGCCTATAAACTGTCCATCGTGGACAGGTAAAATTATCTCCCACGGATATTTCAAATAATAAGCGCCTTCGTAAAAAAGGCAATGCCCTACTCGCGCTCCGATGAAAGTAAAAGGTATAACATAATTTATCGTAAGTTTATCCAAAAGTTCGCGTTTCAGATTTTCTTTTTTGAATATTTTGGTGAAAATAATATAACTTACAAAAAAACACAATGCCCAGCAAATGCTGTAATAACGAATGTGAATTGATCCCAGACTGAACATTACAGGGTCAACATTCCAGTTTATCGAAAGTAATCGTATCATTAGTTTATAATTAAATATTTACATGTTAACAGTTATAATTTTATTCGAGAAAAAACGCTTAATGGCAAACGTTTGCCAAATCTGTCTTCAAGCACAAGTTCGCCGAAAGATTTTTCTTTTATATTACTGAAAACAGAATTTGTAAGCGTATCGGCAATTATTGCCGAAAAACCGTTTGAATACAGATTCAACAGCAAAAAACTGTTTACAGGTTCAAGCGTTTTTTTACAGTATTCAAGCATTTCAAAAATATTTTCATCAAGTTTCCATTTTTCGCCATCTGCTCCGTGTCCGTAAGCAGGCGGGTCAAGAATAATTCCTCTGTAACGATTTCCTCGTTTTGCTTCGCGTTTTATAAATTTCATGGCATCTTCAATTATCCAGCGAATATTGTCCGTATTGCTTATTTGCATGTTTTCGTTAGCCCATGCAACAACCTGTTTCACCGAATCCAGATGTACAACATCGGCGCCGGCAAGTTTTGCCGCTATTGACGCTCCGCCTGTATATGCAAACAAATTCAAAATGCGCGGTTTGTCCATATTAAGACTTTTTACAGTTTCATAGATATAATCCCAGTTTGGCGACTGTTCGGGGAAAATGCCTACATGTTTGAACGATGTTAATCCGAGCCTCATCCTGAAGTTCAGTTCTCTGGCTTTATAATTGATTATCCACTGCTCCTGCATCCTTTTTTTATTTATCCATGTTCCGCTGTCTTCTTTCCCCGATTTTCCAAAACCTGCTCCCTGTTTGAACGTAGAATCAGCCATTTGTTCCCATTCGTCATCTGCAAGCGATTTTGCCCATACGGCTTTAGGTTCGGGACGGCGTACAACAAATTTGCCGAAGCGTTCGAGCTTTTCAAAATCGCCACAGTCAACAAGTTCATAGTCTTTCCATTTCTTATCGGGACTTAAAATTTGCATATCATTAATAATTTCTGACTTCAAATATAATTCAAATTTTATTAATTGAACAAAAAAATATTATTTTTCACCATATTTTCAACTTTAAATAGTACTTTTGTAATCATATATTGACATTAATACATTAAGAATTATAAAATATGCAAACAATTGACAACTACAGTTTCAACGGCAAACGTGCAATCATACGCGTTGACTTTAACGTTCCGATGAACGAAAAATTTGAAGTAACAGATGATACCCGTATTCGTGCGGCAATTCCCACAATTAAAAAAGTGCTAGAAAAAGGCGGTTCGGTAATTTTGATGTCGCATTTGGGACGTCCTAAAAAAAACAATGATGATAAATTTTCGCTTTCTCATATCATCGGCGATATTGAAAAGAATTTGGGAGTTAAAATTGATTTTGCCGGCGACTGCATGGGCGAAAAAGCCACACAAATGGCGGCAACGCTTAAGCCGGGCGAAGTAATGCTGCTCGAAAATCTTCGATTTTATGCCGAAGAAGAAGGCAAACCGCGAGGACTTGCCGAGGATGCAAGCGATGAAGTAAAGGCTGAAGCAAAAAAAGCAATAAAAGAAAGCCAGAAAAAATTTACACAAAAGTTAGCTTCGTATGCCGATTGCTACATCAATGATGCTTTCGGAACAGCGCATCGCGCACACGCTTCCACAGCATTGATTGCAGACTATTTTGCCGACAATAAAATGTTCGGATACGTGATGGAAGGCGAACTGAAAGCTATAGATAAAGTGCTTGAATCGCCCGTACATCCGTTTACAGCGATTCTCGGAGGCTCAAAAGTTTCGTCGAAAATTACAATAATCAAACGTCTTTTAGACCGAGTTGATAATCTTATTATAGGCGGCGGAATGGGATTTACTTTCGTGAAAGCGCAGGGCGGAAAAATAGGAAATTCAATATGTGAAGACGAATATATGCCTTTGGCTTTGGAAATAATGGAAGAAGCAAAACGAAAAAACGTGAAGATTTATTTTTCTATTGAAACCATTGCCGGCAATTCTTTCAGTAATGATGCCAATGTGCAGATTGTTCCTATTGACAATATTCCCGATGGCTGGGAAGGAATGGATGCATCGCCCAAAACAATTTCAATTTGGGAAAATGTGATATTAAATTCAAAAACCATTCTGTGGAACGGACCTGTAGGCGTATTTGAATTTTCAAAATTTGCCAAAGGCACTGAAACTATTGCAAAAATAGTTGCAAAAGCCACAAAAAAAGGCGCATATTCGTTAATAGGCGGCGGCGATTCTGTTGCAGCCATCAATAAATTCGGACTGGCAAAAGATGTAAGTTATGTTTCAACAGGCGGCGGCGCTTTACTCGAATATATGGAAGGCATTGAACTGCCGGGAGTAAAAGCAATTCGCAGTTAAATGGCATTGCACGGAAATTTAAAAATAAAATACACATTTTCCCAAAAAAATCTTATTTTTCAATGCCGCCGGAATTTGATTGGTAAGGAGGGACTATCTATTTTTTGTCTCTTAATGCGTTTGCCATGTCAAAAACTGTTCAGACCAACTGTGCTTCATTGATTTTAAAATTAATTTTTTGGCGCAGTTATTGAATTTTCAGTAAGAACAGGCTCAATGACGTCAAATAGCCCATAAATTAATTTACGCGCAGCAATATCTGTATCATCATAATAAATTTTTGTGCGCGGTACTATTGTTTGCGAAGAAGAATCAATCACTTCAAATTCCAAAATATCTGTTTTTCCGTCATTTGTGAATGATATTTTGGCTTTTGGCACGTTAATTTCCGTTTTTTTGGCTATATTAATATTGTAATTCTGAAGTTTTTTTAATACAATATCTTCGGTTTTGTTCGCTCCGTTGCCGGTTATTTCCAACCTGAAACTCATTCTCAATCCACTGTATGGCACGAGTTGCGGATAAGTGTAATAAAATTTTAAAAGATTTTCTCTGCGCAATTCTTCTGTCGGCGATATTTGTGCATACAGTTCATAAACTCGCGCCAAAAATAAGATTTCATATTCACTGTCAATATATTCTATGCCTGTAATTTTGTCAAGTTGCTGTAATGCTTTTGATTTTTCGCCGCGTTCGGTGTAGATATAGGCGAGATACAGCTTTATGTATTTTTTAATAAAACTGCGTTTAGAATTGTCTAAAAATTTTTCATAAAAACGCATAAAATATTTATTGCTGAAAGCATCATGCAAGGCAAGCATTATTTCATCAAAAGTAACTGTTGATTCGGACGAAAAAATATTGAAAAACAGATGTTCACGCTCTGGATTTGCGGCTAACTGGTTCAATAATGCAAGTTGGTTGAAAAAGAAATTTGCTTTGTTTTTTGCAATATTGGCGAGCGATTTAACCGATATGAGATAATTGCGGTTTTCAAATTTTTCGGCTTCGATTTTCTGTTGAGCAATCACTGTTTGCAGAAATTTCAGCGCAAAATTGTAATGGCTTTGTCCCCACGTTGTTCCGATATGCAATTCTTTGAAGTTTTGCGCTTTTTTCAAATGTAGTTCGGCTTTATCAAGTTGCCCGTTGTATAAAAAACTGCGGGCAAGTGCAATATTATACCAGCCCCAGCCTGCCGAACTTCCGTTTTCGCGTATTACTTCGTTCATTCTTTTTATCGCTTCAACAGGATTGTTTTTCAAAACTTCTATAACTGCGCCGTAATATTCCGATTCGTTCAATCGTTTATCGCCTGTTTCGCGCGACCGTGAAATTCGAAAATACCAGTCGGCATCTGAAAAGTAACCGTTTATAAAACAAAATATTGCATAATTATTGTATGGGAAAATATTGTAATATTCCATTTTCTGAAAATAATAAAGCGCCGAATCCGTATTCATTTCGTAATCATGAATAATTGCCAGATAATGATAAGCGCTTAATCGGTCGCCTTCGATGGGCAGATATGAAAAGGTTTTTTCGTTCAAATCGGCTTTCCTGTTTGTTTCTGCAAGGCTTTTGTGCAGATAATAAAGCGCTTTTTTATCGTTTTCTTGTATCGAGTTTTCGAGGAAATCATATTTTTCTTTGGTGTAAAATCTGTTGCGATGAATAGTCCATGCAATATAATTATTAGCGCCCAATATGTCTCGCTGCAAATTCCAAGTTTGATAATGTTGGAGCAGATTAATCACAGAATCAGGATATTCGAGATTGCTGTACGCTTCCATCAGACAAAATACAAGATGAGAATAATCTGCCTGCACTATCCGCAAAGGTTCGTATTCTGTATAAGAATTATAGTTGGCAGAAAGCTTTGTCGAAAAATCTTTTTCAAGAAGTCGAATTGCTTTTTTCAACGGCGCAATACAGTTTTTGAATCCAAAAAAATCGGCTGCACGCTCATATTTAAAAACGCCTTCGTATAAATGTCCCACATAATATGTTGAATCAAGGCGAATAAACTCACGCGAGCGAATCAGCGCTTCGCGATTTTCGTAATCCAAATCCAAACGCTTCACGTCTATTTCGTAACGTGCAGCTTCTTTCGATTGTGCATTTGCGAAGTTGCACATCGCAAACAGACAGATAAATATGTAATTTTTTTTTAGCATTTTTTTAATTTAATTTTATTCAAAATCCACGTACATATATTGAAAATTCAAAATCATTTTATTGAATTGAAGAAGCACATCTTGCCCCAAAGCGCCGTCGTAATGCTCACTGTAAAGTGTCGTGTTCACCGATATTTCAGGCAGTACACCACTCTTACTTCCTATCGTGTAGGGGAAATTCTTCAGTTGATATACCGTTGTTTCTTCCACGCCGCCTGCCCCACCACGCTTTACATGTTGCAATACACCTTCTTTCTCTACCACATCCTTGTGTTTGCCGTAATATTGTGCGGACAAGTCGGACGTTCTTGCTCCGGTATCCATCATAAACAACAACGAATCGGCGCCCGATTGCAGTTGCGCCACAAGATGCAACATTTCGATATACATATTGCGTAACGGTTTATCTTGCGACTGTTCCGGCACAAAAATAGTTCCGTTTTGCGACAAATGTATTTCATCCATTTGATAAATCACCGGAAAACCAATAATGCCGTGTATATAGTAATTAACCGACGGAAAACTTATTTGCTCGTCTGGCACTACCAGAAACACTACATTTTCAAACAGCACATCGCCCACATACAAACTGTCGGCAACCGCTAATTTCGTCTGCACGGAAATATTTGTTGAACTCTTGACCTGAACATTTGATTCATAGACAGTCAGCGCCATTTTTTTTGCATAGATTTCGGAAATGGTGGACAGGTTGGCGCCCGTATCAAAAATAAATTCGTCGGTTATTTGTCCGCACCTCACCGGCGTCATTAAATGATTAAATTGATTGCGGTAAGCGGCAATGTTCACATCATGCGGTTTGCGGATACGCTGTGGTTTCACTGCCGATACCGTTTGCCACAACTGCCGCACGTTTTCATAAGCGGCAATATTTGCGCTGTCCAACGCATTCCCATATTGCGAAATAATAAGATGATAGGCATCGGCAGCCTCTTGGTATTGGTACAGGCGAATATGGTTGCTTGCTTTCAATGCAAGCACGTCGGGAATAATCGTGTCGTTCAGTTGCTCCTTGTGGCGGTCGAACAAACGACTAATATATTGATTGGATAATTGACAATGGTTAAACACATGCTCCACATTCGCTTTATAAAACAACAAACGGTCTTCCGACAGTTTACTTTGCGCA
>JAISNL010000112.1 GCA_031276235.1 Prevotellaceae bacterium
GCAAAACGGAATCACAGCGCTCACATGGATTGCTCCGATAGGCAAAGGCGTTACATTACTAAGCAATATAATACGCACAGGCGCAAAATTGATAACTAAACAGGCGGTGAAAGAGGGAGTGAAAACATTAAAGCCTTTAGGTTTAGGTTCTACAGGCAGGACAGAAGCCATTAATCTTACCGAACAGTTAGCAATGAAGGAAATAATGTCTAATCCTTCCGCAGGTCAGATCATTAAAAAATCATTGAGCGACCCACGTTGGCAAGGGTGGAGTAAAATGACCAATAAAATGGCACACGGTCTTGAAATACACTATAATGCCTTGTGGAAAAATGGCGTAATTAAATCTATTGATGACTTTAAATTTATTGTTCCGTGATGAAAGTTTTATGCAAATACAATGACCCGAATAATGTTCCATCAGGAGTTCCCAATAGCTTCAATTTTGGACTTGAATTAGAAAAAGAGTATTTGGTAATGGGTATGGTACTAGCAGAAAAGCAGCTTTGGTACCTGATAGACGAAAATGGTAAGCCCAGTTTTTTCCCTTACCAACTTTTTTACATTATAGATACCTCAATTAGTTCTAATTGGCATTTTAAGTTATATGGTAAAGATGACGGAATTTTTCCTTTTGATAAAGAAGCTATGTGGGGGTATTATGAATTATGCCTCGATGAAAATCATTATGAACAGATTATAAATAGAGAGAGCAAAGCGTTAGAACTTTATTTTAAACGAAAGATAGAATTAGAAAAAACATAACAGAATTAACAATTAAAAACAGGAGTACAATATGAAGTACAAATTAACAGAGCGGAAAAATCCGCAAAACCCGCAGGCAGCGGCAAAACTGTACGCTACGCCTGTAAACGAAGGCAAAATATCGCAAAAGGAAATTGCCGCAGACATTGTAGGACTGTCGTCGCTTGTTCGCGGCGATGTTGCAAACGTAATAGACAGTCTGATAGACACAGTTCCCAAGTATCTGCTTATGGGCAAAAGCGTCAGTCTTGGCGAACTCGGCACGCTGCGCATCTCGTTCACGAGTGAAAGTTGCTACCGAAGAAGAATTTAATGTCAATCTGATTTCGGGAGTAAAAATAATTTTTACGCCGAGTGTTGAATTGAACAAGCAAATTGAATCTGTACATTTCGAGAAAGGATAAAATTTGCGTCCGTATCCGGATAAAATTACATACGGATGAAAATTTATTTGCGTCCGTGTATAAATTTATTTCCATCAGTATGAAAATTTATTTGCGTCTATATATAAATTTATTTTTATCAGTATGAAAATTTATTTGCGTCCGTATATAAATTTATTTTCATCAGTATGAAAATTTTGCTGCACAGGTATGTAATTTTATATTGCATTAAATCATTATAAATAAGTCTCTATGAAAAAACCTGTCTGCATACTCGCAATATTTGCCTTTACTGCGAATCATTGCAGTTGTCTGTTAACTAAAATTAACTTGCCTTATTCTGCAATGTATTGAATGTTTTATACTTTTGTGCGGCGTTAAGAAAATAAAAATGCAGAATATTTCATATAAAATATTGTCGTTCGTTCTTTGTGTTGCATACATTTTTGCATCATGGGGATTTGTGCGCCACGTATGCAACAGCAACAATAACAATGTTGCTTATGTTTCGTTGATTGTCAATGATGAATGTAATTACTGCGCTGAAAATAAAAATGCAGGAAAGCAATGCTGTCATCATCATGATAAACAAACTCAGACAGAAGATGATGATTGCTGCGAAAAAACCATTCAAAAAATAAGCGGCGACCAGAATTATGCCAAATGCAACGATATTTTGAAATCCATATTTTCGGCAATAAATTCTGCGCTATTTTCTTCCGAACCCGCTTTGATTTGCGCCGATTTGTCGAACACGACCATAACTTATATACCGCCACCGCTTAACGGCAACATTCCTTTAATATATTTTACGGGACAACTGCGTTTGTGATTTGTAATTTGTTTAATGTTTTACAGCCGAACCGAATAACGGTTTTGCTGCTCTTATTTACTCAAATTTAATTTTTAACAAATAAATCATAAAACAATGAAAAATATAAAATATATCTTTATAATATTAACGATTTTTGCACTGTGCAGTCAAACAGCACAGACGCAAACAAACATAAAAGGAAAAATATTTACCATCGACAGCAAGGGAAACAAAAATCCGCTTGGATTTGCTTCTGTGGTCTGGGAAAAAACAAATACGGGAGTTTCAGCCGATGAACACGGAAATTTTATTATTCCGCGAACAGGCAGTGAAACGGCAAACCTTATCGCTTCGTTTACAGGCTATGCAAGCGATACGCTTGCAATTACACTCGAAGCCGAAGAAGTAGAATTTGTTCTGTACGAAATATCTCAACTGCTCAATGAGGCAACTGTTGTTGCGCGGCAAAAAGGAAGTTATATATCCAAATTATCGCCAATAATGACGGAAGTTATTACTCAGGCAGGACTTTCAAAACTTGCCTGCTGCAATCTTGCCGAAAGCTTTGAAAATTCGGCGAGCGTGTCGGTAGGTTACAGCGATGCGGTTTCGGGTGCGCGTCAAATTCGCATGCTCGGGCTTGCAGGAACTTACGTGCAAATGCTTGATGAAAACATCCCCACGCTGCGCGGAACAGCATCTACTTACGGATTAAGTTTTACGCCCGGACAATGGCTCGAAAGCATTCAAGTTTCAAAAGGAACAGCATCTGTTCTTAACGGATACGAAGCCATAACAGGTCAAATAAACGTGGAACATCGAAAACCTGACAACAGCGAACCATTATTCGTGAATTTATACGCAGACGATGATGTCAGGTTTGAAACAAACATTACATCGGCTTTGAAACTGAACAGCAAACTAAGCACAATACTGTTTACTCACGGCTCGGCTGATGCAAAAGCGCATGACGACAACCACGACGGATTTATCGACTCGCCAAAGAAAAAACAGATAAATTTAGGAAATCGCTGGCTGTATTCGGCTGACAAGGTAATTGTACATTTCGGCTACCGATTTTTGACCGAAAATCGCAAAAGCGGACAACTGCATGAAGATATGCCTAATGCTTATGTGTCGAACATAAAAAATAAACATTTTAATGCCTATGTAAAAATAGGTTTTCCGTTCAACGAAGGCGGCTCGCGCAGTTTGGCTATTATTGCAAGCTATGCGTATCACAAACAAAATTCGTACTTCGGAAAAAAAACATACGATGCGCAGCAAAATTCGCTGTTATCAAATATTTTGTGGCAATCATCATTCGACAGCGCCGAAAAACACCGATACACAATAGGCGCAAGTTTTTCGCATGATAATTACAGGGAACTGTTTGCCGACAGTAAATTTTCAAATTCTTGGACTGGCGACAGGATAGAAAATGTGAGTGGAACTTTTGCACAATATACTTTGAAACCAAACGAAAATTTCGACTTGCTTGCAGGTTTGCGTATCGACCGCAATCACATGTACAGCGAAACGCTTGTTACTCCTCGAATGCATGTACGGTATAATTTTGCGAAAAATTCAACGATTCGCGCTTCGGCAGGTCGCGGAATGTATTCGCCTAACATTATTTCGTCCAATATCGGAATACTTGCAACAGGCAGAAAAATAATAGTTGATGAAAATATAAAAATGGAAAAGGCTTGGACGGCAGGCGCAAGTTTTACACAAAATTTTACACTCGGCGAAACGCGAAGCGGATATGCAAGTTTAGATTTTTTCCATACCGATTTTCAAAATCAAACTGTTGTTGATGTTGAAGAAAGCGCCGAATATATTCGTATAGGCAATCTCAACGGAAAATCATATTCCAACAGTTATCAGGCAGATTTCAGCATAGATGCTTTTACTCGATTCAATATTTTTGCAACGTTTCGTTACAGCCAAACCAAAGTCAGCACAAGCCGCGGGTTAGTTGAAAAACCTTTGGTTGACAGATTCAAAGCGCTTGTTAATTTATCATATTCAACAAAGTTTGAAAAATGGAAATTTGATTTTACGGCGCAGTTGAATGGTGGCAGCCGTTTGCCTTTTTATGCGGCTCAAACATGGCAAAAAGAACGCTCAAAATCATATCCTTTATTTTTTGCGCAGATAACTAAAAAATATAAAAATTTAGATATATATTTAGGCTGCGAAAATATAGGCAATTATATTCAGAAACAGGCTATAATAAATGCTGAAAACCCTTTTGATGACAAATTTGATGCATCCGTAATTTATGCCCCGCTGATGGGACGTAAAATTTATATGGGAATACGACTTAAACTAAACAGAGCGAATGATATATAATATAAATCACTTAATTATTAATATTAATACAAATAAATTTATGAACAGAATTTTAATTATTGCGTTATCATTATTAACGCTGACATTTGCTGCAAATGCACAGAGCAAGAAAAACAACAAAATTGCGGAAGTTAAACTTGCGGTATCCAACATGCACGGCGACCATTGCAAACAGCGCATCGAAAAAAACATTCCTTTTGAAAAAGGAATAAAAGATGTTGAAGTAAATCTCAAAGATAATACCGTTACGGTGAAATATGACAACACAAAAACCGATGTTGAAAAAATCAGAGAATACTTCACAAAACTGGGTTATCCAACGGAAGTCGCAACCGATTTGGAAAAGAAAAAAGAATGAAAACCCGAACAGATTTTATTTGTTCAGGCATCGCACAATAGACATCTGAGGAAAGTTTGTTACCTTTGCCGTATAAAAAACAAATTATGGATAAAAGTTTTATACGGCTTGCTGCAGCAGTTCCCAATGTTAAGGTTGGCGACTGTTTCTACAATGCAGGCGAAATTGCAAATCAGATAAAACAGGCAGACGAACAGAAAGTGCAAATTGTTTGTTTCCCCGAATTGTGCATCACTGCATACACTTGCGGCGATTTGTTTCACCAGCGCATACTTGTTGACGAAGCCGAAAATGCGCTTGCATCGCTGCTCGCCGAAACGCAAAATACGAAAACAGTTGCAATTGCTGGTTTGCCCGTACTGCAAAACAATTGCCTTTACAATTCGGCTGTTGTCATTCAAAGCGGAAATATTTTGGCGGCTGTGCCTAAAACATATCTTCCAAATTATGGCGAGTTTTATGAAAAACGCTGGTTTACTTCGGGCATAAACGCTTCGCCTGTGGTCAATATATGCAGAAAAGATGTGCCTTTTGGCGTTCACATACTGCTGCGCTACGATAATCTCATCTTCGGAATCGAAATATGCGAAGACCTTTGGGTTGCCGCGCCGCCAAGCAGTTATCAGGCGCTGAACGGAGCAAACGTTATTTTTAATCTTTCGGCAAGCAACGAACTGATTGGAAAAAACGCCTATCTGAAAAATCTAATCCTGCAGCAGTCGGCGCGCTGCATCGCGGCATACGTTTATTCGTCGGCTGGAGCGGGAGAATCAACTCAAGACATTGTGTTTGCAGGAAACGCCATGATTGCCGAAAATGGAGAAATGCTTGCAGCGTCCAAACGTTTTGCGTTTGACAGGCAGCTTGTAACAGCCGATGTGGATTTGCAGAAACTTGATACTGACCGCTTGAAACACGGCAGTTTTGCCGACAATGCAATACATCTGACCGATAAGGCAAAAGTGCAAACCATAGATATTGAAATTCCAAAATATCAACATAAAACATTAAGACGAAAAATATATCCGCTGCCGTTTGTACCCGCTCGAAGCGAAGACAGAGATGAACGTTGCGAAGAAATTTTTTCGATACAAATCGGAGGACTTGCAAAACGTATTACGCACACAAATTTGCAACGCGTGATTTTAGGCATTTCGGGAGGACTTGACTCAACGCTTGCCTTGCTTGTGTGCATCAAAACTTTTGACAAACTCGGAATATCGCGCAGGCAAATTACAGGAATCACAATGCCCGGATTCGGAACTACCGGCAGAACATATACAAATGCCGTTAATTTAATGAAATCGCTTGGCATAACAATGCGCGAAATCAATATCATAAAAGCCTGCCAGCAGCATTTTAAAGATATAAATCATGATCCAGAAAATTATGATACTGCATACGAAAATATTCAGGCTCGCGAACGTACGCAAATTCTAATGGATGTTGCAAATCAGGAAAACGGACTGGTGATAGGCACAGGCGATTTGTCGGAACTTGCTTTGGGCTGGACTACGTACAACGGCGACCACATGTCGATGTACGGAATCAATTCGAGCATTCCGAAAACTCTGGTCAGGCATTTGGTTGCATGGGCTGCCGAACAGTTTGATGAACAAATAAAATCAATACTGACTGACATTACCCAAACGCCGGTAAGTCCCGAGCTTTTGCCCGCCGATGCACAAGGAAACATACTGCAAAAAACCGAAGACGCAATAGGTTCGTACCAATTGCACGATTTCTTTTTATATTACACGCTACGTTACGGCTTCCGTCCGTCGAAAATATTTTTTCTGGCTCGGCATGCATTCGAGAATGTGAAAGTGGATGAAATAAAAAAGTGGATGAAAGTTTTTTATCGGCGTTTTTTTGCACATCAGTTCAAACGTTCATGTATGCCCGATGGTCCGAAGGCTGGTTCGGTAAATCTTTCGCCGCGAGGCGACTGGCGAATGCCAAGCGATGCTTCTCCTGCGCTATGGCTGAAAGAAGTTGAAGAAATGTAACAGACGAAACAGTTGACAGCTATTTGTGTTATATTCTTTTCGTAGCCTGCCATTATTAATTTTCACTTTTCTGGATTGGCTACGCTGCGATTGCTTCACTTTTCAGGTTCGCAATGACGACCTAATCACGCAGTGCGTCTCTGCGAGGATAGCAGCGACTAAACCCGAAGGGTTCGGCGTAGCCAACCAATCCAATCTATTGAATATTTTTTATTTTACTATGTTTAGAAATTCTAACGCATAGGTTAGGGCAATTCTGAAGCGTAAGGGGAAACTGTTCTTATGAATAACAGGCGCTATAAAATTTCGTTTTATTCCATTTTCAAAACAGCCAAAAATGCTTCTTGAGGAACTTCAACGCTTCCTATTTGTCGCATACGTTTTTTGCCTTTTTTCTGTTTTTCCAAAAGTTTGCGTTTGCGCGTAATATCACCGCCGTAGCATTTTGCAGTAACATCTTTACGCACGGCTTTTACGGTTTCGCGTGCAATGATTTTTGCTCCTATTGCAGCCTGAATTGCTATATCAAACTGCTGTCGCGGGATTAATTCTTTTAACTTTTCGCACATTTTCCTGCCAAAATCGTATGCGTGAGCGCGATGAATAAGGCTTGAAAGCGCATCTACCTGTTCTCCGTTCAGAAGAATATCCAGTTTCACCAAATCAGCCAGTTTATAGTTGGTAAGCGAATAATCGAACGAAGCATATCCGCGCGAAATGCTTTTGAGTTTGTCGTAAAAGTCGAAAACTATCTCCGACAAAGGCATATCAAACGTAAGTTCTACGCGGTTGGTTGTCAAAAACGATTGATTTTTCAATATACCGCGTCTGTCAAGGCACAATTTTACGACAGCGCCGAGATATTCGCTTTTTGTGATTATCTGCGCCGAAATATAAGGTTCTTCAATGCGGTCGATTAGCGTAACGGATGGAAGTCCCGAAGGATTGTGAACAATTATTTTGTCTCCGCCGGTTGTATAAACATCAAATGATACATTAGGCACGGTTGTAATCACATCCATGTCAAATTCTCTATACAGACGTTCCTGCACAATTTCGAGATGCAGCAAGCCGAGAAATCCGCAGCGAAATCCGAATCCCAAAGCCATAGACGCTTCTGGTTCAAAAGTGAGCGAAGCATCGTTGAGTTTCAGTTTTTCCAGCGCTGTACGCAATTCTTCGTACTGGTCGGTAGATACAGGATAAATGCCTGCAAACAGCATCGGCTTCACATCTTCAAATCCGTCGATTTGAGCATTGCAGGGTCTGTCCACGTGCGTTATTGTATCTCCAACTTTTACTTCGGTAGTGGTTTTTATTCCTGATATTATATATCCTACATCTCCTGCTCTGATTTCGTTTTTCGGCTGCAGCGAAAGTTTCAGCACGCCAACTTCGTCTGCTTCATATTCTTTGCCTGTAGCAAAAAATTTAACTTTATCTCCTTTACGTATTATTCCGTTTTTGACTTTGAAATATGCAATTATTCCGCGAAACGAATTGAATATCGAATCAAAAATCAGCGCCTGCAGCGGTGCATTTATATCGCCCTGCGGCGGTTTGATGCGCTGAATTATCGCTTCCAGAATTTGCGGTACGCCTTCGCCCGTACGTCCGCTGGCAAGAATAATATCCTGCCTTCTGCAACCTGTCAAATCAACTATCTGATCGCTTACTTCTTCTATCATTGCCGCCGACATATCTATTTTATTGAGAACAGGAATAATTTCAAGATCATTTTCGAGCGCAAGGTAAAGATTTGATATTGTTTGCGCCTGAATGCCCTGAGTTGCATCTACAATAAGCAGAGCGCCTTCGCAAGACGCAATAGCGCGCGATACTTCATACGAAAAATCAACATGACCCGGAGTATCAATCAAGTTGAGAACATATTTTTCGCCGCTGTATGTATATTCCATTTGTATTGCGTGACTTTTGATGGTGATGCCTTTTTCACGCTCCAAATCCATGTCATCAAGAACCTGATTCTGAAACTCGCGCTCCGACAGGGTATTTGTGATTTGCAGCAGGCGGTCGGCAAGCGTGCTTTTGCCATGATCGATATGCGCTATTATGCAGAAATTACGAATGTTATTCATTTATTGTTGTTTCTAATTTTGCGCAAAATTACATTAAATTCCCGAATAACAGTTGCCTTATGGCACAATAAGCGATGAAAATAAACAGAATATAACACCTACTAATGTTTAACAGGCGATGATAAAACCTGATTGTTTCCTAATTCAAAAACCGCAAAACAACATCGGTGAATGAGTGAATGATATTAACCGTTTTTGTGTTTTTGTCTTAGCGCTTCGTACATCATAATGCTTGCCGCCGCAGATACATTCAGCGAATTTATTTTTCCGCATACAGGAATTTGTACTTTTTCGTCGCAAAGTTCAATATTTGTACGTGAAATGCCCGTATCTTCAGCGCCCATGATTATTGCTGTAGGCTTTGTATAATCGGCATCATAATATAATTTTTCGGCTTTTTCTGTTGCCGCTATTATTTGAAATCCTGCCGATTTAAGATAGAAAATAGCAGTTTTCAAATTGGGAATTTTGCATACAGGGATTAAGTTCAGCGCTCCGCACGAAGTTTTAACGGCATCGGCATTTATTGAAGCCGCGCCTTTTGCCGGCATAATCACAGCCTGCGCTCCTGCACATTCAGCCGAACGCGCAATTGCCCCGAAATTGCGCACATCTGTAACTCCATCAAGAATAATAACAAGCGGATTGCTTACGGCGTTCTTTATATTTTCGATTGTTGTTTCAAAATTGGCAAGTTCGATTGCCGCGCACAACGCCACAACTCCCTGATGAGTTTTTTGAGTAAATCTGTTTAGCCGTTCAATCGGTACCCATTGTACTGCAATGTTATGATGCTTTATTAATCGCGCAAGTTTATGAAAAAGTTCTCCGTCCGAGCCTTGTTTCAGATATACTTTTTCAATTTGTTTTCCTGATTCAATTGCCTCTATTACAGGGCGAATTCCAAAAATTATATTATCCATATTATGCTTGCAATATTTATAAAATTTATATAAAAGATTAATTTAAAGTTCCATTTTTCAGTTATTTGCTATCAGTTCCAGTTCGTAATGGCATTTTTCCCATTCGTGCATTTGCATGGCGAGTTTCGATTTCAGAGAATTATACTGTTCAAATATACTGTGATCGTTAATGTTGAGATTATAAATTTCGGGGTTTGCGAGTTTTTTATCCCAATCTGCAATTTTTGCTTCGATTTCTTCAATCTGTTTTTCTATTTTTTCTATAGATGACTGTATTTTTCGTAAAATCTTTTCATTTTCTTTTTTCTTCATGTATTCGTCTTTCCCTGATGATTCTTTATGTTTTCGATTTTCGATAATACTGTTTTTTTTCTCAATATCGCTTATTGTTTCAATTTTTCGCCGCTGCAAAAAATAATAAACGCCGCCAAGATATTCTTTAACTTTCTGGTCGCGAAATTCATAAATTTTATCTACCAGCCCATCAAGAAACTCGCGGTCGTGAGATACCACCAAAAGCGTTCCATCGAATTTCATCAAAGCATCTTTCAAAATATCTTTCGATAGCATATCCATGTGATTTGTAGGCTCATCAAGTACTGTAAAATTATAAGGTTTGATCAATAACTTTGCCATTGCAAGCCGCGAACGTTCTCCGCCCGAAAGCACTTTTACCTTTTTGTCAACATCATCGCCTCTGAACAGAAATGCGCCGAGAATATCGCGCAGTTTTGTGCGAATATCGCCAACGGCAATGCGGTCGAGAGTTTCAAATACGGTGTCGTTGTCGTTCATTATGGTATCCTGATTTTGTGCAAAATAGCCAAGATTTACATTATAGCCGAGTTTTGCTTCTCCATGTTCGTAATTGAGTTCGCCTGCTATTATGCGTGCCAGTGTTGTTTTTCCTTCGCCGTTGCGACCTACAAATGCAATGCGGTTGCCGCGTTCTATTTTTAAATTCACATCTCTGAAAACTACATTGTCGCCAAATTGTTTTGTAAGGTTTTTTGCTTCAAAAACTACCTGTCCAGAACGCGGAGCAGAAGGAAATTTTATATGCAGCGCAGAGTTGTCTTCATCATCAATTTCAATTATATCAATCTTTTCTAATTGTTTTATTCTTGACTGTACCTGATTTGATTTTGTGGGCTTGTATCTGAATTTATTTATAAAATCCTGAGTAGTTTCAATTAATTTTTGCTGATTTTGATACGCTGCAATCTGTTGTTCTCTGCGTTCCTTGCGCAACTGCACAAATTGCGAATAAGGCGCTTTATAATCATAAATTTTGCCTAACGAAATTTCAACAGTTCGCGTTGTTACATTATTTAGAAATGCGCGGTCGTGAGAGATTAAAACCAACGCGCCATCAAAAACTTTTAAATAGTCTTCGAGCCACTGTATTGATTCTATATCAAGATGATTTGTAGGTTCGTCGAGCAAAAGCAAGTTGGGACGCCGCAAAAGTATTTTTGCCAATTCAATTCTCATTCGCCAGCCTCCGCTAAATTCCATTGTTTTACGGTAAAAATCGGTTCGTTTAAAACCAAGTCCAATCAAAGTTTGTTCAATACTTGCTTCACGGTTTTCGCCTCCGTGAATGTTGTACAAATCGTTTGCATCGTTTAATTTTTCAATAGTTTTTAGATATTCTGGCGAATTATAATCTTTATATTTCGATAAATCTCTGGTTAACTGTTCAATTTGTTTTTCGATATTCTGCAAAACATCAAATGCTTTCATCACTTCTTCAAAAACGGTAAGATGGTCATAATGCGGCATTTGTTGCGGCAAATATCCAACAGTTATATCGGCTGGACATGACACAGCGCCGGATGCAGGATTTTGCAGACGCATAAGTATTTTCAACAATGTGGATTTTCCTGCGCCATTTTTGCCGACAAGCCCAATACGGTCGCGTGGATTAATCATTATCGAAATATTGTTAATCAAAGTAAATCCGCCGAAAGCAACTGTTATATTATCTAATGAAACCAAATTTTCAAATTTTAAATTCAGCCGCAAAAGTACATATTTTATAAATCATTTGCAAAACTGCATAACCGATAATAGGTTTTATAGACGGCTTTTGAAAGTTCGGCGACTTCGCAGAAAAGCTGTTTCTGACAGAATTTCCATATTTTTTCTTAAATCTTGCGCCGTTCTTGCGCCGTTTTTGATATGATAACAGGAATTACAGAATATCAACGGATTTGCGATGAATATTTTTTTTACTCGTTATACAATTTCGCAAATTGAAATTCAAATTGTACTTTTGTATCAGCAAAATTATGAAATAATGTTGAAAATTAAATTAATATTACTTGCTTCGGCAATAACAATATGTTTTTCGGCTTGCAAAAGCGATGACATTCTGAGCAAGAAGCAACTCGAAAACATGCTGTTTGAAATGCACTTGTCGGATGGCGTTGTGCATACTGTGGCAAATAGCAATCAAATTCTAAATACCGATACAATTATCAGATATAAAGCCATTTTTGAAAAATACAAATGTTCGCGCAATAAGTTTGAAAAATCCATGCGTGCATATTCGCGCAACAGGGATGCTGTAACTGAAATTTACGAAAACATAAAACTTCGGTTTGATGCGATGCTGAAACATTATGAAACTAAAAATTTTCAGAATTTTACAAATAATATTATTAATAAATTCAGCCTGCCTTTCAAAAATATTTTGTCGGAAACAGATAAATATTTTGAAAAAATCGAAAATATTGACGATTTTGTGGAACAATTAATGAATTTACAAAAAAACATTCCTGAAACCGCATCTGATTCTGCCAAAGTTAACGTTGCAGTAAAAGAAAAAACATTAGAAAAGTCAATTTAACAGATGCGCAAAATTTCTGCAAATTATATTTTCCCAATACATACGCAACCGATAAAAAACGGAGTATTGACAATAGATGAAGTCGGCAAAATAGTTGAACTTTCAGCATTTGGCGACACAGGCAAAGACGTTGAATTTTACGATGGAATAATCTGTCCGGGATTTGTGAACGCACATTGCCATATTGAGTTATCGCACATGAAAGGCGTGATACCTCAACATTCGGGGATGACAGCGTTTTGCAAATCGGTAATATCGTACAGACACAGCGATATTAGCGAACAGATGTCGGCAATGTACGCGGCAGATAAACTGATGGAAAACGAAGGAATTGTCGCTGTCGGCGATATTTCAAACAACGATTTGAGCGCTCAAATGAAAAGCGACAGCCGTCTTATTTATCATACTTTCGTAGAAACGCTGAACCTGAATCCATGCTTTGCGGAAGAAAATATCGCCAAAGCAAGAAATATTAAACAGACATTTGCAAACAAAGGTTTGCGGGTTTCCATAACTCCACATGCGCCGTATTCGCTGTCGGAACGGCTTTTCGAACTGTCGGTGGCAGAGGGAAACAATAGCGGAATTATCAGTATCCACAACGAAGAAAGTTTTGACGAAATGGATGTTTTCGCAAAAAAACAGGGCAAGATGAGAGATTTTTTCGGAACAGACATGGACGCGTTTCTCTCCGAATATGACAATCCTCTGCGCCGAATACTGAAATATATTGATTCTGATACAAGTCTGCTACTTATTCACAATACGCATACTAATGAACGGGATTTTCAACAGGTATTGACGCGAAACCGAAAACCGACTTGGGTTCTTTGTCCCTCTTCTAACTTGTATATCGAAAATCATTTGCCGCCAATTGAAATGTTGCGGAGAAAAAATGCAAAAATTGCAACAGGAACAGACAGTCTGGCATCAAACACAAATCTTTCGATAATAAAAGAATTGATTACTGTTTCAGACAATTTTGAAAATATAGAACTCAACGAATTATTGACATGGGCAACAGTCAACGGAGCAGAAGCGCTCGGTATCGAAAAGCAATTCGGAACTTTTGAAAAGGGAAAAACTCCGGGAATAGTTTTGATTGATAATATAAACACAAAAAAAATGATGCTAACTTCAAAATCAACTTCGAGAATTTTATAAAATTAAAAATTTATTATTATGCTTTTTAACGAAACGGTTTTCGGACCAATACACAGCCGCCGACTTGGCGTATCGCTCGGCATAAATTTATTGCCGCTCGAAAGCAAACTTTGTAATTTCAACTGTATTTATTGCGAATGTGGCTGGAATACAAAAGATAAAAATAAAAAATTCAATCTGCGGGACGAAATTAAATTACATCTTGAATTGAAACTGAAATCCATGAACGCGGAAAACAGATACCCCGATTCCATAACATTTTCGGGCAACGGAGAACCAACAATGCATCCAGAATTTTATGCTATTATTGACGATACTTTAATGTTGAGAAATAAATATGCTCCGAATGCAAAGATTTCCGTTTTGTCGAATGCCACAATGCTTGCAAATGCCAATGTGGTTGCGGCTCTGTTGAAAATTGACAACGCTATATTAAAACTTGATTCGGGAATTAACGAAACTGCAATCATGATTAACAAACCTCAGTTCACGTATTCTATTGATAAAATAATAGAACACATGCAAATCTTCAAACACAGGATGATTTTGCAAACAATGTTTCTGCGCGGAATTTACGATGGAAAAGAAATTGACAACACAACAGAAACAGAAATACAGGCATGGCTCAACGCAATACAGAAAATAGAACCGCGCGAAATAATGATTTATACAATAGACAGAAAAACGCCTGCCGACAGTTTGCAAAAAATAAGTTTCGCCGAACTTGACAGCATTGCCGAACTTGCGCGAAAATCAGGTTATAAAGTGCAGGCAGCAAAATAAATTATGTAAATTTACAGCAAATAGAAAAACAGAAAAATGAAAACAGTTGTTCAAAGAGTATCACAGGCATCGGTCAGCATTGATGGCAAATTAAAATCGCAAATAGAAAAAGGACTGATGATGCTTGTAAGTTTTGAAGAAAACGACGCCGCAGAAGATTTGAACTGGCTTGCGGCAAAAATTTGCAAACTGCGCATTTTTGACGACAGCCATGGCGTGATGAACCTTTCAATACAGGATATTGATGGCGAGATAATGATTGTAAGCCAATTTACCCTGCACGCATCTACCAGAAAAGGCAATCGCCCGTCGTACATAAAAGCGGCAAAACCTGATATAGCAATTCCTCTTTACGAAAAATTCATCAGGCTGGTAGAAGCAGAATCAGGTAAAAAAGTAAAAACGGGAACATTCGGCGCAAACATGAAAGTGATGCTTGTGAACGACGGACCGGTAACAATTATAATCGACACAAAAAACAAAGAATAGCGGCTGATGATTACAGCATTAATTTACGCTACATGCAATTTGCGTGCTAACCTGTAGTTTTTTTCTTCTGCGTATTTTAATGTAATGCGCAGTTCTTTTTCCTGTTTTGATGGCGCTTCAAACATTGCATCCGTCATTATGTTTTCACAAATTGAGCGTAAGCCGCGTGCGCCGAGTTTGAATTCTATGGATTTATCAACAATATAATCAAGCACGTCATCGTCAAATTCCAGTTTAATTTTGTCTATTGCAAACAGTTTTTGATATTGCTTTATAATTGCATTTTTGGGTTCGGTCAGAATACGGCGCAACGCCATGCGGTCGAGTGGGTGCAGACAGGTAAGCACGGGCAAACGACCGACAATTTCGGGTATCAGTCCGTATGATCTCAAATCAACATGAGAAACGTATTGCATCATATTGTTTTTGTCTATTTTGTTTGAGTTGTTTACAGTTCCGTAACCAATGGCGCGAGTATTAAGGCGGCTTGCTATTTTCTTTTCAATGCCATCGAATGCTCCGCCGCAAATGAACAGTATATTTTTTGTGTTTACAGGCACAAGTTTCTGTTCTGGATGTTTTCGTCCTCCCTGTGGCGACACATTTACAGTTGTTCCTTCCAAAAGTTTCAACATTGCCTGCTGTACGCCTTCGCCCGACACATCGCGCGTTATTGATGGATTGGCGCTTTTGCGGGCTATTTTATCAAGTTCGTCAATAAATATAATTCCAAGTTCGGTTGATGCTACATCATAATCGGCTACCTGAAGCAAACGCGAAATAATACTTTCCACATCTTCGCCCACATAGCCGGCTTCGGTAAGCACTGTTGCATCTACAATGGCAAACGGAACTTTGAGCAGTTTTGCTATTGTTTCAGCCAAAAGAGTTTTGCCTGTTCCTGTTTCGCCTACCATTATTATATTTGACTTTTCTATTTCTACATCATTCTCATCGCGAGGCGGCTGCAATATTCGTTTGTAATGATTGTAAACGGCTACCGACAGATATTTTTTTGCATCTTCCTGACCTATGACATACTGGTCGAGAACGGCTTTTATCTCTTCAGGTTTTAAGATGCTGGCAAGCGTGAGTTTTCTTTTCTTGGTTTTCTTTGTATTGAATTCGCCGCACAAAATTTCGTGCGCTCTGTCAATACATTCATCGCAAATAAAAGCATCTATGCCGCGCAACATTATATTTGCAGTATTTTCGGATTGCCCGCAAAACGAACATTTATTTTGTTTCATCTGTCTTTTTCTGTTTTTGTAATACTTCGTCAATTATGCCATAAGCAATGGCTTCGCTTGATGTCATCCAGTAGTCGCGGTCGGCATCTTTTTCTATCTTTGAAATTTTATTATTAGAATGTTTTGCAATTATTTCGTAAAGTTCGTGTTTCAATTTCACTATTTCACGCGCTGTAATTTCAATGTCGGATGCCTGTCCTTCCACGCCGCCGAGCGGTTGGTGAAGCATTATCCGCGAATGTGTCAGAGCCGAGCGTTTTCCTGCTGTGCCTGCCGTAAGCAAAACGGCTGCCATTGATGCTGCCATTCCTGTGCATATTGTGCGAATATTTGAATTTACAAGTTGCATGGTATCATAAATTCCAAGCCCTGCGTTAACTGCTCCTCCGGGCGAATTTATGTAAATCTGTATGTCGCGGGACGGGTCAACTGAATCTAAATACAGAAGTTGCGCCTGAACAATGTTTGCTACATCATCAAAAATTGCAGTGCCTAAAAATATTATCCGTTCCATCATCAAACGCGAAAAAACGTCCATTGGTACGGCGTTCAGTTGCCGTTCTTCGATAATATAAGGCGTAAGCGATGATGTGTATTGATGTAATACAGAACTTGATATACCCAAATGTCTGATTGCATATTTTTCAAATTCGTTCTTTGTCATGGTATTTTTTTATGAAAATTGTTGACAAAGGTAAGGAAAAAATGAAAATAAAAGAATTTTGATTCATTCTATGCAAAATCTTTGCTCCGCGCAAAGCAGTTGACAGTTAACTGTTATGTGTGAGAGATATTCACCCGCATAAGGCAAAACTGTTTTCCTGCATAAGGCAAAACTGTTTTCCCGCATAAGGCAAAACTGTTTTCCCGCATAAGGCAAAACTGTTCACCCGCATAAGGCAAAACTGTTCACCCGCATAAGGGTAAGAAATCCTGCTCGCAGACGCGGGCAGCGATAAGCGTACACTGGATAAAAGGCTATAAAAGTTATGATTAATTTTTTGCATTGAGAATTTTTCTATACCTTTACTTCAAAATTTTAGAATAAGATACATGAGCAACGATGAACTTACATACGCACAGGCGCTGGGAGAAATTAAATCTATAGTTGACAAAATAGAAAAGTCGGAACTGGACTTGGAAACACTCTGCCAAGATGTTGAACGCGCAGCCGAGTTGATTAAGTTTTGCAAATCGAAATTGCATGCCACCGAAGAACAGGTAAACAGGATACTCGACAATATGGAATTAAACTGAAACAGCCATGCCGAAACCGCTAAAAATAGATGAAACATATGTAATTTACTTTACCGCAGCAGCCATTATAATATCGGGTTTTTTGCGATTGACGGGCTTCAGGTACAGCGCATATTTCTTTAATATCGTATTACTGCCCTACATTGCAACCCGCGGTTTTTATTATCTGAGGATTTGGCGCAGCCGCAACGAAAATTTAAGCCTTAACGCACGCTACAGGCTTTATGTTTATGCAGCAGTGTTTATAACGGTATTGCTGAGCATACTTGACTTTTTCAGCGCCGATTTTTTTGTGATATTTCTGATTATGGTTGACTTTTTATTACTTCAAAACAAAGACGAAAATAACGAAACATAAAATACATACAGATATGGAAAATATTGAAAAACTGCGCGCCCATATGCGCCAAACCAACACGGATGCTTTTATAATTCCAAGCAACGACCCTCATTTCAGCGAATATGTTGCCGATTACTGGAAATGCCGCGAATGGATAAGCGGGTTCACAGGCTCGGCGGCAACTGTTGCAGTAACAGCCGAAAAGGCTGCATTGTGGACAGATTCGCGATATTTTATCCAAGCCGAACAGCAACTTGCAGGCAGCGGAATTGAACTGAAAAAAACAGGGCTGGACGACAGCGAAACAATAACCGAATGGCTGCACAAACATCTCAATGCCAGCGCAACAGTGGGGATTGATGAAAAACTGATTTCAATAGCCGAATATGAAGACTTGCAAAACAGCCTGCTGCCACTGCAACTCGTACCTGTAACAGACCCTTTTGCCACAATTTGGACAAACCGCCCCGCAATGCCTGAAAAGAAAGTGTTTTTGCTGAATTCAAAATTCAGCGGACAGTTTACCAGCCAAAAAGTGCAGGACATCACAAACGCTATCGGCGATACCAAAGATAAGATTTATATAATATCGGCTCTTGACGAAATTGCATGGCTTTTCAACCTGCGCGGCAGCGATATTGACTATAATCCTACCGCAATAGCATATGCCATAATTGATTTTCCAAAGCTTCATCTGTTTATCAATATGAGCAAAATATCTTCCGCCTGCAAAAACAGCCTTGCCGCAAACAATACAGTATTGCACGAATATAACGATTTTACAACATTCCCCAAATATATCGACTATAATAAAACGGCAATTATCAATCCCAGAAAAACCAGCGTTTACGTTCATAACATTTTGAAAAAACACAATCTGAAAACCGAAATCGAAGCCAACCCAAACGGCGTTATAACCTCATTGAAAGCAATAAAAAACAAAACGGAAACAGGAGGTTTTCGCCGAGCGATGATTGCAGATGGCATAGCGCTGGTAAGATTTTGGATATGGCTGGAACAAAATACAGGGCAAACAAAAATCACCGAACTTGACGTATCTGCAAAATTACACGAGATAAGAACAAAGAACAAGCTGTTTAAAGGAGAAAGTTTTGAAACCATCGCCGCCTACGCCGAACATGGAGCAATAGTACACTACGAGCCTACACAGGAAAGCAATATTGAAATAAAGCCGGAGGGCTTTTTGCTTATTGATTCAGGCGGACAATACCTGTACGGCACAACAGATATAACCCGCACCCTGCACCTTGGCACACCGTCAGCCGCCGAAAAAAGGAACTATACGCTTGTGCTTAAAGGAAATCTTGCATTGAGCATGGCTAAATTCCCCAAAGGCACTCGCGGCACACAACTTGACATGCTTGCGCGTCAGCCGCTGTGCGCAGATGGTAAAAATTACCGACACGGCACAGGACATGGAGTCGGTCATTTTCTGAATGTTCACGAAGGTCCGCAAAGCATAAGGATGAACGAAAACCCCGTTACGCTTGAAGATGGCATGATTACTTCCAACGAACCGGGCATTTACATTGCCGGCAAATATGGAATAAGAATAGAAAATCTGATACTGTGCAAACCATATAAGACAACTGAATTTGGTGAATTTATGCAATTTGAAGTACTTTCGCTTGCTCCCATTGACAAAAAAGCAATCAACAAAAAACTGATGACAAAGGATGAAATAAACTCGCTGAACAGTTACCATGAAAAGGTTTACAGAAAACTGTCGCCCTATCTTAACGAAGAGGAAAAGCAATGGCTGCAAAAGAAAACACGCAAGATATAAGGCGAAAGAATATTTGCAGAAAATGTTCTTTCGGCAACTAAACGGATAAGTAGCGCCCGCATAAAACATAAACACATATTATACAAAGTTGATAATATCAGTCAAACTGTATAATATGTGTTTATTATTTTGCGGTATTAATGATAACTGTTAATGCTGTAACCGTA
>JAISNL010000133.1 GCA_031276235.1 Prevotellaceae bacterium
TTTCAGTATGACAGGGTAACACTTGACAGTACGGCTGTATTTACGCAGATTGTATCCAAGTTCCACTTCACGGCTAAAATAATTTTCTTGCCTACAAACATTGACAGCAGAGTAAACCACTCCACTAAAGAACAGGTAGATAATTTGCTTAAAAAGTACGGAGTAATTGCCCCTGTCGTTTATCAACGAAACGAAATTAAGAAGAATATTTCGACGCTTGAACCGAGTAAGTTTCTGCAGGATCTTTTGCAGCCGACATATGATTTTATGTATAATATTATATATGGCTGATATTGTTTATTTTATGCATATTTAGATTGTTTGTTTAGAGTTATTAAATATAATATATGTTTTTTGCGAATATTTTTTTTGATAGATATTGAAATTATAATTATTTTCGTGATGAAAAAAAGAGAAACAGAATTAAATAAAAAAGTGCAAAGCGCTCATTTTAATAGTATAGCGCAGTTACTTGAGAAAACTCCCGCGACAGGCGGGATACCCGAAATTTCCGAAAGGCAGATACAAGCAATACTAGGAAACGAAAACGGGAACGTTCCGGCAGCGGAGGGAGCGGAAGCAAATAATGATGTTGAAGGACGTCGAGAACAAAAAACGACAGGTGACAACAACGCTGATAAGCCGGTAAAAACCGAGACCGTTCAACGACCCGAAGTCGGCAACGATCAGAAAAAATTGGAGTTGTGGCTTGATAATGTGAAACGACGCCCATCCGTAAAGGTTGATAAAAAACAACTTGTGCATTTTGACTGTGATTTAATTGAAACTTTCAAGTTGTTTAGTGAAGTAGTCCGTGTTCCGATGAACAAGATAATTTCGGCTATTGTCGAAGATTGGCTTGCAGAACACGGAAACAATCTTAAACAGTTACAGAAGAAGATATTGTTGAAGATTTTAGATAAAACATAATATTATGAGTTTTTTTAATGTTTTAATTTGGATATTATCCTTTTACGCAGTTTACTATCTTGTAATCATTACTTATGACGCTGTAACTGCAAAAACTATCAAGGAAACTACAGGAGTGGAAGAATTTATCGTTCAACGGCCTGACGATAAAGTTGTTCGGGTCGTTGCGAGTAATAATCATAGCGACTATAAGCCTCCTAAAAAGGAAGTGGTCAACATAACGTTAGATGATGTTGAAAGCGGCGGTTCAAGTACCGTCGCTGAAAAAAAAAATTGATAATTGATATTCCTGCATCCAAAGAAATAGCCAAAGTAAATGTGGAACAAATGGCATTAGATTTTGATGTACAGGGACAGACACTTCAGATTGAAGATTCGAAGCAAATAATACAGTTTGCTATGCAGGAAGCGGTTGATGAAAATTCGCCGATGAGACAACAAATGAATAAGATTTATTTTTAGTAACATGTCGTATTATATTAAATTGGTTGATTTATGATTAAAAGTTTTTTTAAACGAGGCTATTTATTAGCAATTTCAATGGTGCTATTCGCGGTAAACCTGTTTGCACAGGGTGGTGGCGCAGCAGGGTTAAGCGCAGCAGAAGGGGAAATTAAGACCATGTTCGACCCTGCTTCTAAACTGATTTTGGCTATTGGTGCAGTTGTTGGACTGATAGGCGGCATCAGGTGCTATATTAAGTGGAACACCGGAGACCAGGACGTGATGAAATCTGTCATGGGTTGGGGTGGCGCTTGTATCTTTTTAGTAGTTGTTGCTTTAGTTATTAAGGCTTTCTTTGGAGTATGATTGACGACAACGAAAAAAAATACAGTGTTTATAAGGGACTTCAAAGACCAATCCAATTCAAGGGATTAAAGGGTAACTATATCTATTACGCTTTTGCTATTGCGATTGGCTCTTTGATTGTCTTTATAATTATTGCAACGATAGTGAATTTTCTTGCTGCTTCTGTCGGTATGGCGGTTTTCGTTTTTGGCGGTATAATAGGTATGGCTCTTTATCAGAAAAAATACGGTTTATACCGTAAAGATGTACGGAAGGGAATTTATATATTTCGTAACATATTTAATAACAACTAATTATGGCAAAGCGAATATTTCAGTCGCCTTATATAGGAATAGATGACAAAGGAATATATCCTATAATATTTGATGTACGCGGAAACTTTTCCGTGTTTATTAAAATGAATAATCCCTGTCTTACGTATAATGGGGATAAGGAAGAATATTATACGTTCCTGAATGTTTTCTCAAATCTTGTAAAAGCGTTAGATGCAGGATATTCGTTACAAAAACACGATATTTTTTCAAAAAGAAAGTGGGAAATTTCCTTACGAAGCGGATGATTTTTTAATAAAACAGCACTTTGAAAAGTATAGCGGCAGGTTTTTTAAGTATCAAACGACGATTTTCATTCTTACTTGCGAACTTAAGCGGTCAGCCTTTTTCGGATACGACGAACGTAAATATAATGACTTTATGAACAATGTCGGCAAGGTTTTAGGCTTCTTTGCAAATTATGATATAAAAGCGCAGGTTATGACTGAAAAAGAGATGCTTAACTATTTGTATCGCTATTTTTCAATGGATTTTGAAGATAGCGCACCGTCTTTTGATAATTTTTCTGTCAGAGCCGATGGAATTAACATCGGAACTAAAAATATACAATGTTTAAGTATTGTGGACGTTGAAATGGTCGAAATGCCGTCTTATATTAAACCGTTTTATAATGAGATGATTAATAACAGACAGTTTCCACATGACCTCATGAAGTTTGTTCCTCATGTCAACGCGGATACGATTATTTACAACCAAGTTATTTTTACAGTCAATCAAGGTGCGGAAAAGGCTAAACTTGAAGCTAAGATGAAGAAACATCAATCGGTTCCTGATCCTGCGAATAATCTGTGCGTAGAAGACATTCAAACTGCTATGGACGATATTGAACGAAATGGTCAGTTGCTGGTTTACTGTCATTTTGATATAATAATGTCCGACACGCGAAACCTTGCATCTGCAAAAAATCAGGTTGAGAGTTTTCTTTCAAATATCAATATAAGAATGTCTAAACAGTCATTTAATCAATATGAACTGTTTAGAGCAGCCGCACCCGGTAACTCATATGAGTTACGGAGTTACGACCGCTTTCTGACGACGGCCGATGTTGCTGTTTCCATGATGTACAAAGAGCGTATTCCCGTATCCGAAGAATCAAATTTAATGATGTGGTTTACCGACAGGCAGGGTGTTCCGGTTGCAATTGACCCATCCGATTTGCCGATGCGCCAGAACAGAATTGATAACCGAAATAAATTCGTATTGGGGCCGTCTGGCAGTGGTAAATCGTTTTTGATGAACACGATGTTGCACCAGTATCTGTTAACGGACAGTGATGTGGTGATGGTGGATGTTGGGCACAGTTACAAGGGACTTTGTGATTATTTTGGCGGACGGTACATTACTTATTCCGAAGAAAAACCTATTTCAATGAATCCGTTTTATATTCGGCAAGTTGAGTACAACATAGAGAAAGTTGATTTTCTTGTGAATCTTATTATGTTGCTTTGGAAAAATCCTTTTTCTACCGTTGAAAAAATTGAAAAGGATATCATCCGTGAAACGGTGATGACTTACTATGCGAACTATTTTGCAGGTAAGAACGAATTTACCGATGAAGTAGCCGAACAGTACCGTAACAGGATGATTGCAGACTGGCAGGCAGAAGAAGTACACGACGATGATTGTGCGACTTATGAAGCGCTAAACGCTAAAATTGATTCTTTCCTTGAAAAACAGAGGCGTTACAGTAAAATCAATGAAAATGACGAATTTGCGCTTAAATATAGAGATATAGAATTAGAGCGATGGAAAGAAAAACTCGAAAACATTTCTATTGAACAACTGGAAGAAAAAATAAAAAACTTTATAGCCGAACATACGTATAACGTCGAAGTGTTGAACTTCAATACTTTTTACGAATTTGCAAGTAAACGTATTCCTATAATATGCGAAGTTTCAAAACTTTTCTATGAACATAAAGAGGGAAAATTGAGCAAACTTTCCATTGATTATCGAAACTTCCTCAAAGTGCTTGAAAAGTTTTACAAAGGAGGTATTTTTGAACAAATTCTTAACAATGAAATGGATAAAACGCTGTTTGATGAAAAATTCGTTGTTTTTGAAATTGACAGCATTCAAAACAATGAAATCCTGTTTCCCATAATAACACTCGTTATTATGGACGTATTTATTCAAAAGATGAGAAATAAGACAAACAGAAAAGTTATCGTTATCGAGGAAGCATGGAAAGCTATTGCATCGCCTCTTATGGCTGACTACATAAAATATCTTTATAAAACAGTGCGAAAGTTTTACGGCGAGGCAATCACGGTAACACAGGAACTTGACGACATATTAAATAGCGAAGTAGTCAGAAAGTCTATCATTGCCAACGCCGCGACGTTTATACTTTGCGATCAAACCAAATTTAAAGACAATTTTCAGGTTGTTGCTGAAATCCTTTCACTTCCCGAAGTGGAACAAAATAAAATCTTTACAATAAATGCCTTGGATAATAAGGGAAATCGCAGCAAATTCAAAGAGTTTTATATTAAACGAGGTAGTAACGGCGAAGTTTATGGCAATGAAGTATCTATATACGAATACTTTACATATACTACCGAAAAGCCTGAAAAAGATGCTATGCAAGTTTATCTGAAAGTTTATAAACGCTTTCAACCTGCATTGGAAGCCTTTGTAAATGATTTATTAAATACAAAAGTCGAGAAATCGGAATTTTGCACAATTGTAAATCACAAAGTGACTGCAAAACAAATTTTTAAAGGTATATCCAATTTTGAGGCGTATATTGAAAAGACTTGCAAAAAGTACAAAGATTCGGGATTAAACCTGAATAAATTTTTAAATGATCATTTAAAATATCATGAAGACGAAGAAAACGGTGCGACAACTTATAATCTTATGGTTGTGTAGCGTATCACTTACAGCGGTAGCACAACAGGGCGGTAGCGGTGAAACAGGCGGCAATGGTGGCGGGAACTCAACCAAGATATGGGAACCTGACCTTGTAGAACTTTGGCTTTACTGGCATAAGCAACAGTATCGTATGTTTGAGGAGTTTAATCACAATGAGGACACTCTTAACGCTGTACAATATAAGGAATTAAAGGACTACATGGAAGACTTGCGTATGGTGGATGAAATTCTGTTTAAACAGTATCAGGATAATGACCGGCCAAAACCGATCCACATGTTACCCGAAGCAGGTATAGCGGGCGAAATGGTACTGAATTTGGGAATAATTAATGCAAATGCCGCAAAATTAGTAACTGAACCGCCTTATGATGAAGACGTTGCTATCGCATACATTCAGGCAAACATCAGGACAACGAAGGAAATGATAGACCTGATAGCCACAACTGTTAAATACCTGAATGGATGGAACAGAGAAAATTTGCGGGATAATGACTTCCGTGATAATCTTTCCGACTTCATAATTAAGAAGTTAGAATCTATGCAGGGTGATTGGAATAATCTTTACCGCAAGTGGGAGACATCAAAATACGAACAATCTTTTAGAACAGCAAGAAAATTATAATTATGAATAAGTCAAGTTTATTTATAGCGTTATCGTTTTTATATTTAACTTGTTACGCGCAGACCAGTTACAAACAGGTTTATGACAAGTCTCTTGAGTATCAAATTCGGTCATCCGTCGGTGCATCCCAAAAGGATTTTTGGGATTTTCACCCGGGTTGGTATTATGACCTGCTTCATTCAAAATACAAGAGCGGCGAATACGAAAAAAACAACTATATTCAGTTTGATTCTATTGTTGAAGCGTCTGCACAGTCGGCAGTAAAAGTGCTTAACGCGAAAAAAGACATTGAAATTATCTATCAGCACGAACTTGCGCATTGGAACGACCGTAACAACGATTGGGAGCTTGATGCCATAAAAAAGGAACTGCAAAACGCCAGGGATGCTCTCTATGACGTGATGAGTGCGTTCGGAACTTACAAGGTACAGTTAGACCACGCCATTAAAATGTACGACGAGTTAGACCGAATAGATGAAAAGGTAGAAACTTTAGGCAAAGCACACCTTGACAATTCAAAGAGACGACAAGGTTACGAAAAATGTCAGGAGGAGTACATTTCTCTGATGAATATTTGCTATAAACTGTGTAATATGAGCCTTGTAGCATCGAAGCATGAAGAATTTGATTATCAAAAATTAAAAACCAAATAATCATGGAAACAGCACAGGATATATTTTATACGTCAGTCATGAATTTCATAATGGAGTGGCGCGATACGGTCGGTAAGGATTCTAATTTAGTACAGTCAGGTGTGAGACTTGCGCAAATAATGTCGGCTATTTTTGCCTACTTCTATATTGCCGCACGTCTTTATCCGATTATCGCCGCAGAAGAAAAATTATCAATCGTTCCATTGTTACGTCCATTTGCTTTAGGGCTGGCTATTATGCTTTGGAGCGACGTAGTGGATATAGTTAAAATACCCGGAAATTTCTTTGAAAAGGCGGCACAAAGCGAATTTGTTACAACGTGGGAAGCATTACGCGCAAAATCGGAAGAAAGATTTACGAAGTATGACGAACTCTATAAAGCCGTCATAACAGTAGGGACGCATGTTGACCGTTCCGAGTCCGCCGAACGGTCATTCAATATGCAGTCGTCCGATATTTCAAAGTCGGCAGGATGGGATCCTTTGGGAATAGGAAATAAGATAGCGGCGATGTATGCGCTCGTGATGAACAAAACAAAACGCCTGCTTGTCGGCCTGCTTGAATTTATATCGCTGCTTTTTATGAATGTAGTTGTATGCGGCGTTCTGTTTATGCAGGCGATAACCTACTTAGTTCTAATTATTTTAGGGCCTTTGGCGTTCGCCTTTTCTGTCCTTGACCCATGGAAAAGGTCATGGGCGCAGTGGGTCGCAAGATTTTTTTCCGTTACGATGTGGTCGGGGCTTGCCTATATGATATGCTGGGCCGGCGCAAATATAATGCTTACGCTAATTCAGTATGACATTGATTTCATGCAAACCTTGATTGACAAAGGACATTGGGAGGCATCTATGCTTCAGGCTTACAATGGTTTGGATACTATGTTATTTCCATTACTCTGTTTATTCGTCGCGTTTGGCATGATAATAATATTTCCGGTATCCACATGGATTATTCAGACTTCAGGCGCAGGTACGGTTGTAACAGCGCCTATATCAGCAGCAGCGCAAACGGGCGGAGCCGTTGCCGGAATTGCAATAGGAGGTAAAATTGCAGGGAAATAATTTAAATACAATATATTATGCTGATAAAAAACATAGAAAACAAGATTAAACTTGCATTTTTCGTATCTATAGCCTCTTTTGTAACGTCTATTATCATTGTTACAATAGTGATGATAAACGCGAATAGCCTTATAAGAGATGAACGTAAAAATATCTATGTCCTTGATGCAGGACTTCCTATGATTGTGCAACGGTCAACGATTGAAGATAATGAAGAAGTTGAGGGAATGAGCCATGTAAACATGTTTCATTCCCTGTTTTTCAATCTTCCGCCCGATGACAAGTATATTCAAAATAACGTTTTAAGAGCAATGTACCTGATAGATGATTCGGGAATAGCGCTTTACAATGACCTGCGCGAACAAGGTTTTTACAATCAAATTATCGCAAACTCTACTTTGGTGTCAATCAAAGCGGATTCAATAATTTATGACGTTCAGACTAAAAAATTCCGCTATGTGGGAACCGAGAGGCTTGAACGACCTACCTCCGTTATAAAACGGAATATTATTACAGAGGGTATGCTTCGGCGTGTTGCACGTTCCGACTACAATCCGCACGGTTTTATTATCTATAATTATAAAGTAGTAAACAATGACGATATCGAAGCAAAACAGAAGAAACCACTTTTTTAAGCCTGTCAAATTTTGGTGGAAAAAGCAGGAGGAAATGTTAGATACTAATCCGCGTCGCACAGGTATATGGATGGCGATAATCTTAACACTTGCGTTTTGCATATTTACAGTGCGTACTTATTTTTACTATACTCAACCCAGGCAAAACAACATGAATATTGTCAGAAATTTAAAAAAAAATTATCCCGACAGTATTCTTCCTAAACAACGGGTAAATGAGGCTATTGATGAGTATATTCATTTGCTTCTCATTCAGGAAGAACTTGAAAAGATGAAAACCAACCCGAACAATATTGATACTGTGAGGGTAAATGAACTGTATGATCAACTTTTAAAATAACTGATATGAAACTGAAAGGCAAATTTTCTTTACGTAACACAAAGTACGGCTTGCCGCTGGTTTTACTTCCGGTTTTTATATTGTTGGCATATGTAATCAGCGATATTTTCCCGCCAAAGGAAGAAAAAAGTGCGGCGGAACAAGAAAAATTAGAGGGTATCAACGCCAACTTACCCGATCCGACTTTATCTACCCAACAGGACAAATTTACATTATTACAGCGTCTTTTGGAACAGCGTAAAAAGGAAACGGGACTTAGGGACATTGAGGACGAGCTTGCAAGTTCTATGACGGAGGAGGATGAAAATCATACCAGAGACCTTGAAAGTATAATAAATCCGGTTTCCGATTCTTTGAAAGTAGATAAAAGTCAAATTAAAGCCGATTCCGAAGACGCTTTACTTGCTTTACAACGTAAGTATTTTCCCGATGATGCGGACATTTTTGCGCAAAATAAACTACAGGAACAGCCCAAAAGTCAGCAGGCCGACGAACTTGCAATGATGCGGCGACAAATTGCATTTATGGATTCCATGATGAGAGCGCAAGCATCGGAAAAGGCGAGCGACATAAAAGATTCCGTTCAAGAGGAAACAGAGAAAATTTTCGAAGCGAAAAAGGCGGACAGTAAAAAATCAGATGCCTTTAATACGCTGACAGGAGATAAGAAAAAATCGTTTATCACCGCTATCCTCGATGAGACGCAAACTGTCGTGGACGGCTCACGTATCCGGATAAGATTGTTGGATGATATTTTTATAGGAGATTACCTTTTTCCTGAAGGTTCTTATCTTTACGGTCTTATATCAGGGTTTACCGCTCAAAGGGTAATGGTTTCCATAACTACTGTACTGTATGGCGACCGTATTCTGAAAACTAATCTGTCTCTGTATGATTATGACGGTATTAAAGGGCTATATGTTCCGAACTCTAACTTTCGCGACATGATGCGTCAGGCCGGCTCACGAATGGCACAGTCAAGTAACGTCAATATAAATTCAAGTCAAAATGCCATGCAGCAGTTTATGACGCAGGCAGGGCAGGATTTATACAGAAGCGTTACGCAAGCCGTTTCTACCAGAATAAGACAGAATAAGGCTAAATTCAAGTATGCTTCTCAAATTTATCTGATTAACGAGGATGCCGAACAGCAAAATCAACAACGGGCTTTTAATTTTCCAAATGCGTATTAAAAAATATATATATATGAAAAAGTTGCTAATATTCAATTTATTACTTGTTTCAATAAGTTGCCTGTACGCTCAAAAATTCAATAAGAGCGGAGATATGAAAATTATCAAAGTAAATCAGGAAATCAGTAGCCATATTACCATTGGCGAGCCGATAGAGTATGTTGATATAAGTACGGACAGAATTGTCGGCGACTTACCCGTCAAAAATATACTGCGTATTAAACCTGTCAAAAACGATACGGTTAAGTACAAAGACGGTGATACGTTGGCTTTAGTTACTATTGTAGGAGAACGGTATAAAATTCAGTTTAACTGTGTCTATACCTCCAGCCGCAGTGCGGCAACATCAAACGTGGACGTAAAAACGGACGAAATGGCGAGTTACGTGAACGTGAACGTGGATATGCCCGCCGCGCAGATGCGCAAATTAGCGTGGCATATATGGAACAGCGGGAACAAATACTTTGATGTAACCAGGGAAGATTACAAGTTGCGCATAACGCTGAATAACATCTACACGTTCAGGGGATTTTTCTTTATTGATGTGTCCATAAAGAATAAAACCAATATTGAATACGATGTGGAACAAATACGCTTTAAGATTGAAGACAAAAGGCAGACAAAGGCGACCAATTTCCAGCAGATTGAAATCGAACCTGTTTTGTCTATTAATGAAGGGAATAAGTTTGTCAGGGAGTACCGGAACATTTACGTTTTTGAAAAGTTTACGTTTCCGGATGAGAAAGTTTTTACGGTAGAAGTGGCTGAACAGCAGATTTCCGGCAGAACGGTGACATTGCGCATTGATTATGCCGACATCCTGAATGCAGACGCTTTTCACCGGAGTGTATTATTCTAAAATCAGTGAGTTATGAAAAAATGGATAGTAATCCTGTGCATCCTGTTTTTCTTTTCCCCTTTGTTGAAAGCGGGCGACGGCGACTATTATTTTTCGTTGGCAGGCGGTTTGATGTACTATAATGCAATGAGTTATAATCTGATGCTGGAGAAAACGCTGAAATATCATAACGCATGGGAAGTGGGACTTGATTACTACAATCAGGTCTTTTCCCATCCGAAAGACAGTTTGGGCCGGGAGATTAATTATCAGGCGCTGCTTTTTGAAGGCGCATACAAGTTGAATGTAGTGCGCTATAAAAACGCCAATTTGCGCTTTCGCGGAGCGGTTGGTATCGGGGTGAACGAGCGCGACAAATTTACCCTGTCGTTATCCCCCGGATTTGAATACACGTACACCTGTCCGTCCAATATCCAGTTGTTCATTCAGGAAAAGACACAGTTTTCCTTTTGGACTGCAAATCACAGCTGGTTCAGGGCAGGGGTTTTGGTAGGGATTAAAATTCCTTTGAGGTTTAACTGATATGAATCACTGTAAATTATAAATTATGAAACATACAAATTTGAAATACAAAAGTTATTTTAACAGGACATTTGTCCCGGTCTTCGGAATAATTTTATTTGTAACTTTACTCAATGGGTGCAGTAAGGATAATGATCCGGATAATAAAGAAAACAACAAGTCGCCGCATAAGGTGCGTATAGAACTCAATCATCCGTATTCCGAGATGTACGAAGTGTTTTTTACAGGTTCTTATGAATATGATCATGAGTTATACAGTTTGATGGAAGACGGTACATATTCACTTCCCCTGTCGATAGAGTTTGATTTGCCGCGTGAATTTGATAATATCAGTTTGGCATATACAAAAATACCGATTCCCGGGAAAAAGCACGAAGGGGTTGAAGCATATGTTTCCGTTAATATTTATATTGATGAACGTCTGATTGTTTCGGGAGCATCTGCGGCGATGGCCTGTGGAATATCCAATAATGCATCTGAAAATAAATTTTTGGTCCTGCATGGGGTAAAAATGTATGAAGTGGACAAGGGCACAGGTCTCGGCAAAAATGAAGACTATGGAAAACCTCCGTATCAGGTACGTATTGAAGTTGCGTCCGGCTATCCCGGTGCAAGTGTTTCATTGCTGGCATCCGGTTATTATTACCAGAATGAAGATTATGAAATATTGTTCGATGCTCCGGAAGAACTGGAGATATATGACAGGCCGCTGCCTTTTTCCGCAGAATTTAAAATGTATCACAGTTTTTCGGTTCTTTCGTTAATCGTCGCGGCCGGTGATAATAAAGATTTTACTGTTAAATTATTTGTAAATGAACAATTTATAGATTGGCCTGCAACCAATGAGTGGGGTATTTTCCTGATTGACAGAGAAACAGTGCAAGAAGCCTTAACAAGATAAAGATTGACAATAAGTATGTAAAATAATAAGATGATTATGAGAATATTACTAATCTTACTTGCCGTTTCAGCCTTCTCTCTCAATTCCTTTTCCCAGACACCAGACCTTAAAGCGTTATGGGAACAAATAAAAGTAAGCTTATCGGACGGTTCTTTTAATCCGGATAATTGGGGCGGGCTTGACGGTTTAGGCGGTATAAATGTGGGCGACTTCGATATGTCTCAACTGCCCGGAGGTTTTGATAAGGTCAATGAACTTTTCGACGCGGGTGGAATTTTCGGCGATATGTTCGGTGATATATTCGGCGGCGAACTCATGAGCGCTATGGGAATAGAAGAACTTCACAACGACGCAAGCCTTAACAGTAATATTATATGGGGAATACTCTTTACAATGAAAATTATGCACCCTCACATAAAAGAGAGGCAACGCACTATAATGTCTCAACAGGACAGTATCAATATGCGCATAAAGCAACTCTATGAATTGGAATTGCTTACTGTTAAATATTTAAGCAAGACACAGGGGGATGCGGTTAATATCGAGAGAGACAAAGACATAGCAAAACTTAAAGATGATATAGCCTACCTCTATCCTCAATGTATGAGTTTATGCGACGCAGGCGGTTTTACGCCGTCAAAGGTTGCTCTTACTTTGAAATTTGCAACTCATCTGACTAAAATGCAAACCAAAATAAACGACTTTGCCAAATACGACGGGAATAAAAATTTGCTTAACAATCAGGACAGAGACGAAATAATTACCTACATGTACGATACGATGCATGAGATGCGCGGAACGCTCTCACTTGCGTATCGTGAATTGCTTGCAGGCTCACGCTGGAAACAGTTTGAAAATTTAAATACTAAAATCAAGTAATTTATTATGCGTATTTTACCTGTTATATTGTTAGGTTTTTATACCTCTTATGCTTTTGCACAGGGCAGCGGCGGCGGCGTAAAGGTTGAAATTTTCCATGTGGATTTGGTTCCGCTTACAGCTACATACGGCGGGGCGGAATTGGCGTTTACGGTGATGATGAAAAACACAATGGATAAAATAATTGAGGCCCAAGCCATTACAGACACTATGTTTCGTAAAATGGTAATTCTCGAAGAAAAAACGCAGGAATATCAGCGAAACTTGCAGGCACACTTGTTGCGTTCTCTGAATGAAGGTTTTTTTGACGATATGCTGAAAATCATAGACGGCAACCAATCATGGATGGATGATTACGCATCCAAACATCCTGCATACAAAAAACTTATCGAGGAGCATCAGGAATATATTCAGGGACGCGCACATAACATTAAGCGTTATATTGATAACGTTACCAAAAAAACAGGCAACGAGGGCAGGCTTGACAATGTGCAACGTAACGACCTGAATTTATACGTCATCGAACAGATGCGCGAATTATGCTATGTATCACAGTCGCTTAGGCGTATGCTTAACACGGTCTTCCCGGACGAAGATATTTTGAAAATCCCGATTAAAATTGATTGATTATGAAGAAGTTTTTAGTTATATTTATGTTTTCCCTCTGGTTGGTTCCCAAACAGGCAAACGCACAATATTGGGACTGGGTGACGGACGAAAAAAGTGCAGAGGCTTTTACGTCTAACTATGGCGAACAGCTTCTTAAGATTTACGCATGGTTGGCAACGCAGAAGACAATTCAAATGGCGCAGGATACCATTGCTGCAAAGGCTACCTTTATTCACATGGTAAGGGACAGTCTTTTCAAGTCGCTTATGGATGTTACTCTGATTGACGACGGAAAGGATGAAGAACTTATAAGAAAGGTTTTCGGCGAGATTAACACCTATTACGGCGATATTCAAAGTCTATGCAGCAGGCACCGGGATTTTGAACCTACGTGGGAAAATTACCGGAAATTTGTTTCGGACCACGCCCGCGATATGCTGGCCATGGCAGACATGGCAACAGGAGGTAAAGATGAAAAAAATCTTTTAGATAAAAATCAGCGCCTTTACCTGCTTGCATACGTCTTAAAAGAGCTTCGCGCTCTTAAAGCCACTTCCAAAGAAACGCATGAGATGCTTACTCACGTAGTAAAATATATGGACGCTCAAAAAAATATAAGCAAATAGATAATGGATGGCGAATCTCCCGAACTGAAAAAGATGCACGAATTTTTACGCGGTGCGATTTATTTTCTGTTATTTTTGGAAATAATCGTATTTATTCATTTGGATTACGGCAAATGGAATCAGGTTGTTGCACCCATTGCACGAGTATACGGCAACATTTTCTACTCAAAATTTTTTCTCTTATTCATTATAATTTTCACCTGCATCGGGACACAGGCAAAAAAGGAACTCGAATTAAAACCGCTTAAAAATATTGCAATACCGGTATTTTTCGGATTACTTCTTTTTTTCGGCAGCTGCTTTTTTGTAAGTACGGGTAGCATGTACAAATCCCTGTCTTTTACCGATTATATTTATATGGCAACGGCCATCGGCGGCACAATCCTTTTAAACACAGGTTTCGATAATATTTCAAAGTTTGTACAGCACAATTTGATGAAAGACCGTTTTAACATTGAAAATGAATCTTTTGAACAGACACAAAAATTGATCGAAACACCGTATTCGGTCAATATTCCTATGTCTTACTACTATAAAAAACGCAGACACAATGGATGGATTAACATCGTCAATCCGTTTCGCGGCTCTCTGATTATCGGAACACCGGGCAGCGGTAAGTCTTACACCTTTGTAAACTCATATATCCGACAGTTTTCAGCAAAGGGTTTTTGCCTTTGCGTCTATGACTTCAAATTTCCGGATCTTGCAAAACTCACTTATTATCAGTTTCTTAAAAACAGGCAAAAGGGTATTTTGCCGGCAAACGCTACTTTTAACGTAGTAAACTTCCAAACGATTGAGAAGTCCATACGATTCAATCCGATAAAAGCAGAGTACATTCCGACGCTTGCGGCAGCACAGGAAACGGCACAGGCTCTCATCGAAGCCCTTAAAAAGGGTGCAAGCAATTCGGAGGGCGGCGGCAACGAACAATTTTTCACACAGTCGGCAGTAAACTTTGTGGCCGCAGTGCTGTACTTTTTTTCAAAGTTTGAGGATGGTAAGTATTGTGACTTGCCGCATATCCTTTCCTTTATAAACGAGGGATATGACGACATTTTTACCGTATTGTTCACGAATATAGAAATTCACAGTATCCTGTCGCCGTTTAAATCGGCGTTTGAAAATAAGGCTTTTGAACAGTTGGAAGGGCAAATCGGCAGCGCGAAAGTCCAGATTTCCCGCCTTGCCACCAAAGAAAGTTACTGGGTGCTGACGGAGGACAAAGAACAACAGCCTTTCAATCTGAAAATAAGCGATAAAGATAATCCGAGTTATCTCGTCATCGCAAACAGCCCCGAAACTCAAGAAATGAACAGCGCACTTAATGCGCTGATGCTTAACAGGCTTGTACGTTTGATTAATACAAAGGGCAATCTGCCGTCGTCAATTATCATAGACGAGTTGGCCACCTTGTATTTTCACAACATTGCAAACTTGCTGTCTACCGCCCGGAGCAATAAGGTAGCTGTTGTACTTGCGTTGCAGGAACTGCCGCAGTTGAAAAAAGCATATAACCGTAACGGCGCAGAAGAAATTTGTGCAGTCATCGGTAACATCCTTTCCGGAAGTGCGCGTAATAAAGAGACACTGGATTGGCTTGAAAAGATTTTCGGCAAGGTTAAGCAGTTGAAAACAAACATATCTATTGACCGTAACCGTCAAACGGTATCCATTAATGAAGGCCTGGATTTTCTCGTTCCCGCGTCAAAAATCGCGGCGCTTCAAACGGGGGAGTTTGTGGGGCAGATAGCCCTTGATTTCGGCATCACAGAGGGAGACGTTGAAAGTACGATGTTCCATTGTCGGACAGAACTGGACAATAACGCTATCGGTAAAGAAGAAAGCGCCTACTTTGAAACTCCCGATTATTATGCATTTGAAAGCGCAACAGACAGGGACGATATTTTATTGTCTAATTTTAAAAACATTATATCGGAGACAAAAAAAATTGTCGCAGAAGTGGTGAACAGTGTGGATAGTATCGATGAGTAAAATCGGAACAAAAAGCGGTTGCATTTGTCGCATCAGGCACGGATGCCGGAGACGATTTTTGATGCCTTTTTTGGCGTGTCGGTAAAGGGTTTTTATTTTTTGTGCCTACGGAAAATAGTGTAAAATATTTGTGTATTTAAATATTATTCATACCTTTGTAATAAGGAATACGAACTGTGAAATTTTATGTCATGAAACTTATTAAACCGATTATCAAAATTTCAGTACTTTGGGCGCTGATAAGTGTAACGAGCGGCTTATTAAGGACTGTGTTTACTGCAGATGAGATTGTGTTTCAAGTATTTGCAGGCGTATGTTCCATTGCCCTTATTACAGGCATTATACTTATATTTTGTTCTTTTATGCCTCGGAAGAAACGCAGTTTTACAGCGTTCGGCGCTAATAGCGGATGTAGACCCACTGCAAACCAACAACAGTGGGCTATGGATCATGCCGGACAGGAGCGCAAACGCAGTAACACAGGACTTTTCGGGCTTTTTATATTTATGATAAGCGTTTTTGCTTTAGGCAGAACATTGCGCGACATTAAATAATAAACACATAGCCGAATGATTTTATACACTTATTCCTTCCCTTTTGTACTTGTATTTTTATAATTACCTTTGCGCTCCAAAAACATATAGATAGCTATTTATGACAGATAATGATATGTTTGTATTCGGTTTCTGCGACAGGTTGCGCAAGCTGCGCAAACGCATGAACTTGAATATTGAAGATGTTGCTGAGCGTTGTGGCCTGACTTTTAATCAAATACAGCGACTTGAGGGAGACATGAGAATGAGAGACAATGAAACAGTCATCAAAAAATCAGGAGCAAACGGTACAATTCCGACAATTCTTACATTGCTGAATTTTTACGGTCAGAAAGTTTCGCTTGATATGCTTTTTGACCTGAATATACCGGTCGCCGATATTCCGTTGACCAAGGCGGCTGTAAATGAAATATCCCGCACCAAACTGCTTACCCTGATAGATGATCTCAAAGAAATAGCACGATATATATAATAAAAAAAGCGGTTGTTACACCGCTTTTGGCAATCCTGTTTTACAAAGTTATTCATTCTGTTTTTCAGTTGCAAACGCAACAATATCAATCTTATCCGCAAACGCGGCGAGAATCGGAACCGTATTACCGTCCCTGTCTTTCCCTAACTTTGCATACGGCGTTCCCGTAATCACAACAGTCGTGAACTTTTTTAAGTGTTCAACAATGGAGGGGGCATCCCCCTTGAAATTTTGGGTAACGTCTACTTTTGGTGCGTCTTTCCCTTTTCCCGTCTCATACAGCGTGAAAGAGATAAAACTCCCTTTTTCGCTCTTAACAGTCCTTGCGTCGGCAATAAGTTTGCCTGAAAAAATTAAAGCGTTCATAATAAAGATGAATTAAATAAGTAATTATTGATGTTTTGGAACTGCAAATTGATTTACGGCGTTTTCCAATTCTTTACGCGCTTCCTGCGTAATACTCATGATGTAGTTAAGTATCGGTTGCGGGTCTATATTTTTGCCGTCGAACGACATGCCGAAATGCAGGTGTTCACCGGTGCTTCGTCCCGTACTGCCTGAAATTCCTATCGGCTGTCCTGCTTCTACCACATCTTTTGCGGCAACAAGCCGCTGCAACAAGTGTCCGTAGGTGCTAATAAATTCGCCGTGTTCTACCTGCACAAATTCGCCGAGCATCCTGTTCCTTCCCGACTTGACCACGCGACCCGGCATAATACTGTACACGTAGTTAAAATCTGCTTCCAAATCCACGCCGTTGTGGAACCTGCGCTTTCCGGTTACAGGATCATTCCTGTATCCGTAAGGTGAGTTGATTTTTAATTCATCGACAGGCAACGACAGATATTGACGCTTGCGCATACCATCGAGCATTAACTTTGTGCCGTCATCCGGTTCCGAATTGTCGACGACCGACCGAACGGCATCGACCTCTTTTACTACCGTCTGACTGTCGGCAACAATTTTTTCTGCAACTTCTGCCTTTTCGGGTTCTTTTGCCCTAATCGTGTAAAATTGGGATTTCGCCGATAAACAGCATGTTACGAAAATTAATGCTGTCAATATGAAAAGTCTTATTGCTTTTTTAATCATATCTCAAATATTATTCCTAACTTTACAACAAAGTAATTGATAATTTCATTATAAAACAAATTTTTATGGAAGATTTTTCGATGGATGAAGTGCCGTTTGACTGTTTAGCGACATTAGGCATGACAAAATCCATGTTATTAAAACTTGACAATAAAAATCTTACACGTCTTCTGACAGGGCAGCGCACGGATATTTTGCGCTTCGACTTCTATCATAACGGCAAGCGCTATCTTGTGGATGGTAAGCTGCTTTTACAACGAAAACCCGACCGTTCCGTAAGCGCCTCCATTGTTCCCGTCAGAAAAAGTCTGCAAAATGACTGCAACCTGACAACCGACGAACAGATTAAACTGTATACAGGTAAACTTATTAATAAAAATATTGACGGTCAGCGTCATATATTGCAACTTGACCGGGAGACAAACGAAGTCTTACGTGCAAAGACCTCGCACATCAAATTGCCGTTCGATATTGATGTGCGCGATCGCGAGCGACTTCTCACGGGTAAAAGTATAAAAGTGCAGACCGAAACAGGGCCGCAGAGTATAAGGCTTGACTTGCTTAACGACCGTAAATTTTCTTACGAAGGCGAACAGCAACAGGTGCGTTATGCCGGCTCATTCTTTGTTAAGACCGACTTAAGCCCTGACTACATCAAAAGATACAACCTTAAAGAGGCAGATATTCAACGTCTTTTAGACGGCTACAAGACAGACTTGATAGATTTGGACAGCGGCGTAAGAGGCAGATTGGGACTTAAACGGAACGAGGATAAATCCGCATCGTTAGAGGTTTATCCTGTTAAAAATGAAATAAATAACGATATTTCGCTGCAACCCGACCAAATTGAAAAACTGAAACGCGGCGAACTTGTATCTTCCGAAACAGGCGGTAAGATATTCCTTATACAGCTGGACAGAGAAACGAACGACCTTGTAAGGGCGCAAAAAGATAATATAGTACCCGACGCTATACGCGGTTACGAACTTAAAGAAGATGATAAACAGCGTCTTATGAATGGTCGGTCCATACACTTTACCGACCCCCGCACAGGTGAAACCATATCGGCAAAGATAGACCTGAACCATGTGCGCGGCATAGCGCTTAAAGACGACACGAACAAGTTACGCGCCTTGTATATTTCCGGCAGTAAGGCGGAAGAAACACTTGAAAGGCAAACATCCGGCAAATTGGAACGCGACAAGTTCCTTGCACGTAATAATTTGGATTTAAAAGATTTGTCAAATTCGGCAAGGGCGGCTTTCGATGAACGGCAAAAATTTTATTTTGATTATCACAATCCCGGCGTCATGTCCTATATTCGAACAGACAGGAATGCGCATGAATTTATGGTGTTCCGTCAAACGCAAACCCAAACTTTATCACTGAAATTATAATATATTAATTATTGAATAAAATGGGAAACTTGAAAGACAAAACTTACGAAGACCTTGTCCAACTGCATCAGGACGGGGAAATAGGGTATTTGCAATTTGTACTGGCACAGGAAAATATTGCGGATGTCTATGTCGGCGCAATGCACCTGTACGGCTTTCCTCAGACGGATGAGACCGCCGAACAGTGGCTTAAATATTATGAGGAAACCTGTCTTAAAGACGATGAAGGAGCGGAAGAAGAAATGCTGAACGAGATAAACACGTACAATTATGGCGTCAAAACATCTTGACAGCAAGGCATTGCAGGAATTCGGCAAACTGATGATTGAAAAAATCGAACAGGTCGAAGGAGACTGGCATAAACCCTGGATCGTATCGCCTGCCGGTCTGCCGCGCAACGCAATATCAGGGCGTCCGTATAACGGACTGAATGACCTGATGCTGTTTTTTCATACGGAAAAAATGAAATACAGGGTACCTGCATATTTAACATATAAGCAGGCAACCGATGTGGGCGCATACGTGAGAAAAGGGGAGAAAGGATTGCCGGTAATATATTGGGGTAAATATTATACCGAAAAAGATAATCCGAAAAATACCGTCACATCGGCGGAATATGATAAACTTGCCGAATATGAAAAGGAAAAGTACAGACAGAAACTGATTCTGAAGGAATACACCGTATTTAACGTACAGCAGACAAACATTCCGGAAGAAAAACCGGAACTGTGGGAAAAGATACAGCAGAATTTCAAAATTCAAAGGTATAACGACGAAAACGGAATGTTTAAGTCGGCCGGTATCGACAGGATGCTGGAAAACCGGTCATGGCTTTGCCCCGTCAATGTGAAAGAAGGCAACAGGGCTTTTTATGCCCCCATGATTGACGAAATTACCGTACCGCTTAAAGCTCAATTCGAGGATGGGGAGAGTTTCTACAGCACGCTGCTGCATGAAATGGCACATTCCACAGGTGCGGAATCGCGATTGAACAGAGATCAGAAAGGTTACTTCGGCGACGAAAAATATGCCAAAGAAGAACTGGTTGCGGAGTTGACGGCAGCGTTGGCGGCAGGCGAATTGGGTATATCATCTTCCATACGCGAAGAAAACGCACAATATTTGAAAAGCTGGCTTGAAACGCTGAAGGCGGAGCCTGGCTTTATCCTGACGGTACTTTCCGACGTTCATAAAGCCTCAAACATGATTGATGGGATTGTATTGAAGGAAGAAGAAAAAATGAAAGAGGCCGAATCCGGAGGGATAACAAAAGGGGAAGAAAAAACGGACAGGCAGACGGTGATACCGGAAAGCGGGCGGATCGCAGACGTGTTTCAACCGGAAAAGGGACAGTTGTACCGTTATGCCGTCGACAAGTTTACGAAGGATGAAATACCCAAAAACGAACTGAAACTTTTGGGACTGAAACTTTCCGACCTGTCGGCCACGGATACGAAAAATCTGCTGTCGGGAAAGGAGACCAAAGCGCTGTCCCTGAAAAGTCGGAAGGGCGACCGTGTTTACGCCACCCTTTCCCTTCACCGGAACACGGACAACAGTGTAAATATCCGGATGAAACCGGTCGAGCAGCAACAGAAGCATAAATTGAAGATTTGACATGGCCACTTTCAGGGAATACAGGGACAGTGTATCAATACTGCAAATCGCAGAATATTTGGGCTATTTGCCGGTAAGAGGCAAATATACAAAAGCGCGTCCCGTTTTGCGGGATACTTCGGGCGACACCATCCTGATAAAAAATCCGGCGACCCCGTCCATGCAATTGTATTGGAATATGGGTAACAGTTCCGAACACGGCAGTGTGATAGACTTTGTAAAAAAACAATCTTAACCGGTTTGCAGAATCCGGACGGAATGACATTGACAAAATAAATAATATTTTGGCGAAATTTGCCGGCATTGCCTACGATAATACCGGATACATGAATCAACCCGTTTCGAAACAAAAAGTATTTAATAAAAGTGATTATAAAGTATTTACTCCAACCGTACAAGACTTGTCCTATCTGACGGGGGAAAGAAAGTTAGACCGTCAGACTGTCGCCGATTTTTTGCCTTTTATCCGGATTGTGGAAAACAAAGGTTTTAAAAATATAGCCTTTCCTTTTACAATAGCAGACAGGGACAACACCGTAAGAGGTTACGAACTGCGGAACAAAGGCGGTTTTAAGTCTTTTTCCGCAGGAGGAGACAAAGTGAATGCGGCGTGGATAGCGGACTTTTCGACTAACAAAGCAGACGTGGATAAACTCTATTTCTTTGAGAGCGCAATAGACGCGATGAGCTTTTACGAACTGTATAAAAACAGGCTGGACGTAAACAACTCTGTTTTTGTCTCAACAGGCGGTTATCCGTGCGTTGAGCAGTTTGTCCATATTTTTAATGCGTATCCGGATAACGCAAAGATATACGGTTGTCACGACAACGACATGCACGGTCATATCTTCGATGTAACACTTGCCTGCGTCAAAGCGGGACAGGTCTGCCAAAAAAATAAACAGGATGGGGCAGTCGAGTTTGTAACAAACGGGAAGAGGTTTATACTCCAAAATGATAAAATCAATTTGAAAAACTTCCTTCAGAAGGCGGATTTTCCGACAGAGGTAAAAGCGTTGAAGCCGAAAAACGGCAAAGATTGGAATGAGGTGCTTAAAAATAAGGGAATTATAAGCGCCAAGAAACCTGTATTCGGAATAAAATAAACATATACAGTCAATAATAAAACAAATAATGCTATGGCGGAAGAACAGGATTTAACAAGAGCGCACATTGATTCGTTAGAAATATTCAACAAACTGTTTCGCGCTATTTTCGGCAAAAAAGAACCGGATGAGTATTTTAAAATACAAACACCACCTGATAAACAATACATCGAACTGACAAGTATGCTTGACGGCTGTACTTATCCGTGCCATTCCAAAGAGAGCGTGCAAAACGCAATGCGGGATATTATCGGGAGTACGGACATGTACAACGAATTGCTGCAAAAAGCGGCGCCTTCCGATCTTCGGAAACTGCGTGATGTGTTTACGCCCGAAATGTTTAATCGGTTGGGCGGGCAACAGTCGCCAATATTGCTTAACACAAATTACATAGCAATTACCGGAGGTACAACAGATTCCGACCTCTTAACGCTTAATCTTTCCGACGGTGCGGCACAAAAAGGTATAGATAGTGTTTCTATAAAACAGTCAGGCAATAATGAGTACGATATTCATTTTAATAACCACTTGTCAGGCGCGCATATTGACAGACTTGAAAAGGTCGAAGGCAGCAACCTTAAAAATGAAATATTGCGCGTTACCCGGATGAATGAGAAAGCATATCTTGAGACTAAGACGGGTAAAAAACTGTTTTCGGAAAACGAAGTGCCTAAAGCCGACCTGAAAAAAGCGGGCATTGACTGGAAAAACTTGTCGGAAGTAAACAAAAAGGCTCTGCTTGAAGGCAACGAAACATCACCACTTACATTCACGCAGAAAATCGGCGATAAAAAACGCTATACCCACGGACATCTGCAACTGTCGCGCATCGGCGGCAACAAGGCACAAGCCATATTCAGACCCGTGCAGAACGCCGGAATGAAAATGATCATGAAACTGTAAACACTTCATAATATCAAAACAATGATAACTCTAAAACCGACATTCCGTTATTGGCTGATGACCAATTTTTTACGGCTCATAATCCTTTTCCTTTTGTTCGCGGCAGCCTTTTTCCTGCCGCGAGGAAACTATCTGATGTATGGTTTGGGACTGCTTGCACTTATTATGCTTGCTAATATGATGTGGAGTTACGCGGTGCTGTATAATATCTCTTATATTATTGAACAGGAACAGATTATTGTTAAGCGTGGTGTTTTCATCAAGACTGTAAACTATATGGAAATGTACCGTATCTATGATTTTCGGAAACGGCAGAACATTATCGAAGCCGCTTTCGGAATAATGCACATTACACTGTTTTCGCGGGACTTGAGTGATCCGATCGTTAAATTTGTCGGCATTATGAACGATGACAATGTTATTCCCCTGATACGCAGTCGTGTTGAATCGGAAAAACAGCGGAAACACATTGTTGAGTTTAATAATTCATATGTACCGGGAATGATTTAGAATGGGAAGAACAGAAATGGATTTTACAACTTATTAATAATAAAAGATATGGCAACAATCGAATTAGACAGCTTAGACTGTTATCAGCAGTCCGTTTTCAGGTATTTGAAGGATTACCATCCTTACGTTTTTGATGATAAAGAAGAAGCCGACGAGATTATTGTAATGCGGGCTAATAATGCGGTAAACGCATATAAAACAGCCGCCTGTGACGGCGAAAGTCCGTATGAATGCGAACGTATTGCAATGCAAACCCTGTACGCCGGACTTGAGTTTTCCCCCATCACGTATCTGATTGAAGCATGTCAAAACGCAACAGGGTACGAGATGAGCAGCGATGAAGCGTGTGAAATATACCGAGACCCGTCAGTAAAAGAAATTTTTTCACGGTACGGTACGGAAATAGAGGGCGACCCGCGGGAATACCGGCTTGTCGCAGAACTTGAACCCTGCTTTCACAAGTATAAAGACCACGATAATCCGTTTGCGGAACGATATTTTTAGCTTACATAACATTAAAATCACAACAGCGTGCAGGCAAACTATAAATATATAATAATGTGGCATCTATAAGGGAAAAATTGATAACGAACATTGATGCGATCGAAATAGCGTTGAAACTGAACGGCAAAAAGCCAACGTCGGCACAGCAGCAGGCGCTTAAACGGTACGCCGGTTTCGGCGACCTGAAATGTATCCTGCTCGACCCCGCGAGACCGGAGGAGTTTTCACAGTCCGAGCGACACCTTATTCCGTCAGTCCAACGATTGCATGATGTTATCCGTGAAAACGCGCCCGCACATTACAACGATTATATAAACTCATTAAAAGAAAGTGTATTAACGTCGTTTTATACGCCGAATGAGATTATCTTGTCCCTTGACGGAGCCTTTTCGAAAAACCGTATGACGTTCCGAAATGTGTTAGACCCGTCCGCAGGGTCAGGCGCATTTACGGCAATCAAAGGGGAAAAATACACACTTGTTGAAAAGGATAAACTTACGAGTGTTATACTTAAAGCCTTATATCCGGACAACAGCGTTATTTCCGCAGGGTTCGAGACAATCCCCGCAAATCGGAACGGCGCTTATAATCTCGTTGTGTCGAATATCCCATTCGGAAACATAAAAATATATGATGCAGGATATTATAATTCAAAAGACCCTGTTTTACGGCAATCCGTAAATGCCGTCCATACCTATTTCTTTGAAAAAGGGTTGGATATGTTGTGTAACGGCGGGGTACTTGCCTTTATCACGTCCACAGGCGTAATGGACAGCCCCGGCAATGCACAGTATCGACAGCATCTGTTGTCCCGCGCCAAACTTATCACTGCGGTCAGACTGCCGGAAAATCTGTTTGACGGCACTAAAGCGCAATCCGACCTGATTATTTTACAGCGGGACGATCGCCGTACGGCCAATACGCCACTGTCTCCTGATGAAGAAAAATTTATCCGTGTTGAAGACATAAGAGGCGACGGCATATATCTGAACAGTTACTACAGTCAACAGCAGACACGGCACACCGTCGCAACCGAAAACCGGATAGATACGGATATGTACGGCAAACCGGATGTGCGTTTTGTACATAGCGGCGGCGTACCCGGCATAGCGAGGGATATGCACGCCATAATTCACGCAGACTTGCGTCAAAATATTGATCGCAAACTGTTTAACGCTTATAATTTGCCCGTTGCCGTTTCCGCCGGCCGACCGGTACAGTTATCCCTGTTTGACGACTTTGACAATTACCGGAAACAGGAAGAACAAAAACCGGCGACCTTTGAATATATAAATGATATTTACTGTCGGAGCGGAAGTTTTCAGTTGAGCAGCGATGAGATCGGTAAAGCCATAGATGATAAAACGGCTGAAATTATTACCGAACGGGACGAAACCAGACGTCAACTTATTATTGATTACGTGCATTTGCGGGATGCTTATTTTGGCCTTAGAAACTTTGAAAATCAACATTTAAGAGAACATCCCGAAAAACGCGCCGAACTGAACCGCGCCTATGATGCGTTTACAATTTCGCCATATTCCGGCAGATTGCAGCGGCCTTTGTCTTTAATAGACGTAAACCACCTTTTTAAACACGAGCCGTCTTTTACCGAACTGAAAGGCCTTGAGTACGTTAAAGAGGGTAAGGTTACAAAGGCGGACATTTTTTTTGAGCCTGTTGCGTTCGGACGCGAACAGGAACAATATACAACGCAGGAAGCCCTTAATGTCAGCCGTAACCGTCTTAACAGGGTGGATATGGACTACATCCGTTCCCTTACAGGCTTAAGCGTTGATGAAATTGCGAGGGAGTTGAAAGGGCAAATATACAAAAACCCCGAAACGATGCAGTACGAGACGGCGGATGTTTTCCTTTCCGGCAACGTTGTAGAGAAGTACGAACAGGCTGTTAAAGCGTGTGCCGCACATACAGGTGATTACGAACTGACAGAGGCGCGTGACGCGCTCAAAGCAATTATACCAGCCAAAGTGCCTTTTGACGAAATCGGTTTGAATTTCGGGGAAAGGTGGATACCGGCCTCTTACTATGATACATTTGCCTCCAAACTTTTGGACGCCGATACAAACGTATATTATAATCCCCTCATAGATGATTTTGATGTACAGGGTGATATAAACTACTATTCTCACAAAAAATTTGCCGTACAGTCGGAAAACCGTTACTATAATGCGCACGACGTAATGCGTTTTGCATTACTTGACACGATGCCGCAAATGACTAAAACGGTAGGGTTCGGGAAAGAAAAAAAGACTGTTCCGGACACAGAGGGAATACAACTGATGAACGCGAATATAGCGATGATCAGAAGCGAGTGGGAAACGTGGCTGTTTAATCTGTCCGCAGCGCAGAAACTTGAAATTGAAAAGATGTATAATGAGAAGTTTAACTGTTTTGTAAAGCCACAGTTTGACGGCTCTTTTCAAACCTTTCCCGGACTGGATTTGTCCGGCATTGGTTTTAACGACCTCTATCCTTCGCAGAAAGATGCCGTTTTGCGTCTTAAATCAATGAACGGCGGGATAATCGATCATGAAGTAGGCGGCGGTAAAACAATCATTATGTGCTGCGCCGCTTATGAAATGAAACGGCTGAATATAGCCAACAAGCCGCTTATTATAGGGATAAAAGCAAACACAGGCGAGATAGCCGGGACGTTTCGCAAGATTTATCCCGACGCAAAAATTCTGTATGCGGACAGTAAAAATTTTTCGACAAAAGAACGGCAGGAATTTTTTAATAAAATCCAGAATAATAATTGGGACTGCATCATAATGACGCACGAACAGTTTATGAATATCCCTCAGTCACCGGAAGTGGAACGGCGCGTAGTTGTTGAAGAACTGACAAAGACAGACCGTTCCCTGTATGCATTAGACAATGACAATGTGAACTTCAAACGCGCTAAAAAGGCGTTGGAACAGCGTAAAAAGACGCTGACCGTAAAACTTGATGCACTGAATGACAAATTAAACGGGAAGAGAGATCACGTCGTGGACTTTCGCACTATGGGAATAGACCACATATTTTGCGACGAGAGCCACAAGTTTAAGAACTTGCGCGTCCAGACGCGACATGAGCGTGTAGCAGGCATCGGCAATACGCAAGGCTCTAATCGTGCCATGAATATGAAATACGCCATACGCGATATTCAGGAACGGAAAGGGAGAGACCTTTGCGCTACTTTCGTTTCGGGAACAACCATCGTAAACAGCTGTACCGAGTTATACGTGCTGTTTGACTATTTACGCCCGCGAGCGCTGGAAAAACAGGGCATTGAATGCTTTGATGCGTGGGCTTCCATATACACGAGAAAATCAAAAGAGATTGAATTTTCGATTACAAACGAACTGATTATGAAAGAACGATTTCGCGAGTTTGTCAAAGTGCCGGAACTGTCTTTATTTTACAGCGAGATAACGGACTACAAAACCGCATCCGAAATCGGCATAGACCGGCCGGACAAAAACGAAAGCCTGATCACGCTTGAACAGACCGAAGCGCAAAAAGACATGTTTTTGCGCCTCAAAGAATTTGCAAAGTCAGGCGACGGCGAGTTAATTTTTCGCGGCAGGTTGAACACGGACGAAGTAACCGCTAAAATGCTTATCGCAACCAATACGGCTAAAAAAGCCTCAATAGACATGCGCCTGATTGATGAGAACAGATACGGCGAAGATTCGAGCAACAGAACGGCAGCAATAGCGGAGAAAGCCTGCGAATACTATAAAAAATTCGATGAACAGAAAGGCACACAGTTTATTTTCAGTGATACGGGCGTACATCATTCCGACGATAAATTTTCCGTCTATGCAGACCTGAAACAAAAACTTATGGAGAGGGGCGTCCCCGAAAGAGAAATCAAATTTATTCAGGACTTTCCCACCGACAAAAAACGCCTTGCACTTTTTGCCGATGCAAACGCAGGAAAGGTGCGCTTCCTGATCGGGAGTACCGAGATGCTGGGAACGGGCGTAAACGCGCAGGAGAGATGTGTAGCCATCCACCATGTGGATATTCCATGGACGCCGAAAGACTTTGAACAGCGAAACGGCAGGGGAGTACGCAAAGGCAACAGGGTCGCTAAATTTTTTGCCGGCAATAAAGTGGACGTATTCATATATGCCACACAGGGAAGCCTTGATACTTATAAATTTAATCTTGTTGCAAATAAGGCGCATTTTATTCATCAGATAAAGAGCGGCAGCGCAAACGCGCGAACTCTCGACGAGGGCGGCATGGATATGAATACAGGTATGAGTTTCGGGGAATATATCGCAATTCTTTCAGGTAATACCGACCTGTTGGAAAAGGCGAAACTCGAAAAAGAAATCTCTCAACTCAAAGCGGAAGAGCGAATATTTAAAAATAAAGAGATTGACAGACAGCATCGTATCCGCGATTTTACGGAAGATTTGCGAAAGAATTACGTTCATTTGGAGTGCTTTAAGATGGATGCACAGGAGTTTAATTCCATGCCGCGCAACAAAGACGGCTTGCCTGTCGTGCAGATGAAGACAGGCGACATCATTTATGGCGACTACAAGAGTTTCGGTGAAGCTATCAATAAAGCGTTGGACAGGGAAAACAGGGATACGGTTAATTATCGGCAAATCGGTTCATACGGCAATTTTTCAATCGTCATGCGAGCGGAAGAAATTACTCCTGTCGGCGGGGCAAGCACATATCAAAACCTGATGTTTATACAGGGCAAGGTTAAATACGGTTATAATAAGGGCGTTGTACCGAGAACGGCCGAGTTGGCGGGTAAATATCCGTTCCGGGCGCTGTCGCGCATCGAAAAGGAAATTATACCGCAGTTTAACGAAAGAATCACGAACCTGCAGCATAAGATTGACGACCTGAAAAGTATCGGTTTCGACTTTCC
>JAISNL010000175.1 GCA_031276235.1 Prevotellaceae bacterium
GAAACTCATAAATTTATACCGCAAAAAGCACAGCCATAAATTTATGTTGAGACGTAAATAAATTTTCTCTTCGACAGACGTAAATTTATGTCGAGACGTACGAAAATTTTCATCGAGACGCACGTAAATTTCTATCGAAACAAAAATTTACGTCTGTCGAAGAGAAAAAAACAACAGGCTGTTTCAATCTGCGCTTGAGCATAAATTCTGACGGCTTCGGCACAAGGCAGTATCTGTTTTTCGGTAGCGTCATACATTGTCGAATTAATGTAAGCCAAGTTCAAACACTGGTAATACCATATATTGTATGATGATACAAAAACTCAAAACCGTTGAAAGTTATTTTTTCACTCTTCTGGATTGGCTTACGCCGAGCTTCGGTTGCTACACCCTTCGGGTTCTCAATGACGAACCAAACACGTGCCGCGTTGCAAGCGTCAGCGAAGCCAATCCAAATTATTTATTTATTCATTATTATTGAGCAAACACAGAGGTTTGCCACTACATTCAAGGCTACGCCCTATTTTTCGTTCATTTTCAACTGCCAACTGTCAGTCGGGCATCATGCCAATTCTTAAAATTTGACATTTTTTATTACCTTTGCAAATCAAAATTGAAGAATATGGAAAAAACAAAACGAATATCGGTTGTTGATTTATTAAAATCTCAAAATTATGGGCAGGATGTTTGCGTAAAAGGCTGGGTGCGTACAAAACGCGGCAACAAAAGCGTGATATTTATTGCCGTCAACGATGGCTCAACGATTAAAAACATACAGGTTGTTGCAGATGCCGCAGTATTTGACGAAAATCTGCTGAAACAGATAACTACGGGCGCAAGCGTTTGTATTTGCGGCGTTTTGGTTGAATCGCAGGGTAGCGGTCAGTCGGTAGAAATTCACGCCTCAACAATAGAAATTTACGGCGCTGCCGATGAAACATATCCTTTGCAGAAGAAAGGACATTCAATGGAATTTTTGCGCGAAATAGCACATCTTCGTCCGCGAACCAATACTTTTGGCGCCGTGTTTCGTATTCGGCACAACATCGCATTTGCTATTCACAAATTTTTTCACGAAAGAGGTTTTTTTTATTTTCACACGCCTATCATCACAGCATCCGATTGCGAAGGCGCAGGGCAAATGTTTCAGGTTACAACTCTTGACCTGAAAAACATAAAAAAAACTGCGAATGGAGAAGTTGATTTTTCAGAAGATTTTTATGGGAAGCCTGCAAATCTTACCGTTTCGGGGCAACTTGAAGGCGAATTGGCGGCAACGGCGCTTGGGCTTATTTATACTTTTGGTCCTATATTCCGCGCCGAAAATTCAAATACTCTGCGCCATCTTTCCGAAATTTGGATGATTGAACCCGAAATGGCTTTTTACGAAATAGACGATAACATGCAACTTGCCGAAGATTTTATAAAATACTGCATCCGCTGGGCTTTGGAAAATTGCAGCGATGATATTAAATTTTTGTGCGACATGTTTGATAAAGAACTTATAGACAGATTAAACTTTGTTATAGCAAACGATTTCGTGAGGCTGAAATATACGGAAGGAATAAAAATACTTGAAGATGCGGTTGCAAAAGGACACAAATTTGAATTTCCCGTTTATTGGGGCGCAGACCTTGCCGCCGAGCATGAGCGCTTTCTGGTAGAGCGGCATTTTCAACGCCCTGTAATATTAACCGATTATCCTAAAGAAATAAAGTCGTTTTACATGAAGCAAAACGATGATGGCAAAACGGTTAGAGCAATGGATGTGCTGTTTCCCAAAATAGGCGAAATTATTGGCGGCTCGCAACGCGAAGAAAATTTAGAAAAATTGCAAAAACGCGCAGCCGAAATGGGAGTTCCCGACAAAGACATTTGGTGGTATATGGATACCCGCCGCTACGGCACAGTGCCTCATAGCGGATTCGGACTTGGCTTTGATCGATTGATTCTTTTTGTAACAGGAATGGCAAACATAAGAGATGTAATTCCATTTCCGCGTACGCCTAAAAATGCAGAATTTTAATTTATCCATTCAAAACATACATGCTCAAACAATCTCAAAATCAGAAACAGCAACAAAGACTTACGCCTCTGCAATTGCAGACAATAAAACTTTTGGAGTTGACCACAATTGAGTTGGAAGAACGTATAAAATCAGAAATAGAAGAAAATCCGGCGCTCGAAGAAGGCGAAAACGATGAGCAAAAAGAAATTGACGCCGAAATAGAGAAAAACGAAAAAGATGATGATGAGTTTTCGATAAAAGATTATTTGGACGACGAAGACGACAGCATTCCATCCTATAAATTGCAAACACATAATTATACAAACGACAGCGTAAAATTCGATTATGCGCTGTCATCGGGCGAAAGTTTTCAGCAATATTTAATAAATCAGATAGGATTTTATCCATTGAATGAACATCAACAAAGCATTGCAATTTTTTTGATAGGAAGCCTTGACGATGATGGCTATTTGAGGCGCGACTTGAATTTTATCTGCGACGATATGGCGTTCAAACAAAACATAATAACAAATATCAACGAACTGGAACAAATGCTTAAAATCATTCAAACTTTTGAGCCAGTAGGCATAGGCTGCCGTAATTTGCAGGAATGTCTTCTGCTTCAACTGAATGTAAAACAGCAAACCAAATCAATAAAAGATGCAAAAGAAATCGTAACCAGCTATTTTAACGAATTTCTAAAAAAACATTATGACAAGATTTCTAAAAAAATGGAAATCAGTTCAGATGATCTGCGAAATGCAATATCCGAAATAGTGAAACTGAACCCTAAACCGGGGAATCTTTTTTCGGACGACTACAGCGAACAGGGAAAAACCATTATTCCTGATTTTATTTTGGATATTAAAGATGGAGAACTTGCAGTAGAATTAAATTCGCCCAGCGTTCCCGATTTGCACATAAACGCAAATTACATGCAAATGATGCGCCATTACGCATCAAAAAAAGGAAAAATAACTACTCACGATAAAGAAACTGCTCAATTTATAGGACAGAAAATCGCTTCTGCAAGATATTTTATAGATGCAATACGCCAACGCCAAAAAACATTAATCAGCGTAATGAGCATCATTGTTGATTTGCAGCGAAATTACTTTTTTTCCGGCGACGACAATCAGTTGAAACCAATGGTGTTGAAAGACGTTGCCGCACGTACAAATTTTGACCCATCAACAATTTCGCGGGTTTTGAATGGAAAATATGTTCAAACACATTTTGGAATAATCCCTTTGCGATATTTTTTTTCAGAATCGGTACATGTCAAAGATGGCGAAGACGTATCAAGCCGCGAAATAAAAGCCATTTTGCAACAGTGCATCAACGAAGAAGATAAATCAAATCCGCTGGTGGATGCAGAACTGGTAGAAACATTGAAAAAACAAGGTTACAATATTGCGCGGCGCACAGTTGCAAAATATCGCGAACAACTTAATATTCCTGTTGCCCGTCTTAGAAAAGAAATATAAAAATGCGGCAGAGATGCAAACATTGCTGTATAATTCAACAAATTCATATTTATTTCTGATACAAAATTATCTTTGTCGAGTTATGTTTGAAACATTATAATCATTAATATTTTTAATTTTTTGTCTGAATTTTGGTAAAAACAATCAACGACTGATAATTTTTTTATATCTTTACACGTTTTTTTAAGATAAAACAGAAAATATTAAAATTGTTATAACAATAATCAATAAAACAAAGATATACGAATAAAGATGAGTGGAGGATTATATTCAATGGAAGGCAAGGAGTTTGACCAAACCCTTGATTTAAAAAAGATAAAACCCTACGGAGATACAATGAACGATGGCAAGACTCAATTAAGTTTCACGTTGCCTGTTCCATGTACCGATGAAGCTGTAGAAGCGGCAAAGCAGTTGATAAAAAAAATGGGATTTGAAAACCCTCAGATAGTTTTTTATAAAGAACTTACTCAAGGCTTTACATTTTTTAATTGCTACGGAAGTTGCACGCATACGGTAGATTACACACACATTCATGTGCCGAAAGTAGAAAGCAGTGTTATGGATATGCACGCCTGCGATGAATTTATAAAAGAACGCATCGGGCGCAAAATAGTTGTTGTAGGAGCAAGCACCGGCACCGATGCACATACAGTAGGCATAGATGCAATTATGAATATGAAAGGTTATGCGGGGCATTACGGAATTGAACGCTACGAAATGTTCGAAGCATTGAACATGGGAAGCCAGATTCCCAACGAAGAGTTTATAGCAAAAGCCATGGAAATGAATGCAGATGCCTTGCTTGTGTCGCAAACAGTAACGCAAAAAGATGTGCATATAAAAAATATGACCGAACTGGTAGAACTTCTCGAAGCCGAAGGATTGAGAAATAAAGTGATTCTTGTTTGCGGCGGTCCGCGAATAAGCCACGAACTTGCAAAAGAACTTGGCTATGATGCAGGCTTCAGTATGAACTCATACGCAGACGATGTTGCTTCGTACATTGCACAGGAACTTGATAGAAGAATGAACGGATAAAAAAATTAATTAAAATTTATAAATAACACATACTTATGGATAAAAATCAAATCAGAGAAACAATTGCCAAACGATGCGCTTTAGAACTGAAAGATGGCTACGTAGTGAATCTCGGCATAGGATTGCCTACGCTAATTCCAAACTATTTACCCGAAAACATTAATGTAACCTTGCAGTCCGAAAATGGATTGCTGGGAATGGGAGCAACGCCCGTTGCAGGCGAAGAAAATAAATATCTGACCAATGCCGGCGGCGGCTACATTACAGCATTGACGGGCGCAGCATCTTTCGACAGCGCAACATCATTCGGAATTATCAGAGGAGGGCATGTTGACGTTACGATATTAGGCGCATTGCAGGTTGACGAAAAAGGAAATCTTGCCAACTGGATGATTCCCGGAAGCAAAACACCCGGCATGGGAGGCGCTATGGATTTGCTTGCGGGCGCAAAAAAAGTGATTATAGCGATGGAACATACCGCAAAAGGAAATATTAAAATTTTGCAAAAATGTACGCTACCGCTCACCGCTTCAGGCGAAGTAGATATGATAATTACTGAAATGGGAGTTATGGAAATAACACCGCAAGGCATTGTACTTAAAGAAATACATCCCGAATTTACGGTAGAACAGGTGCAGCAAGCCACAGAAGCACAGCTGATAATTGCAGACGATATTAAACCAATGCAAATATGATTATTGAATTGAATAATGGAGTTTTCAAAAGATTTTTTAACCAAACATATCATAATCAAGCGAAATTGCAGACAAATCCGTTTATTTGATAATCCTTTCGCCGCCTCACCGGCAGTTGAAGGACTATGGTTTATTAATGCGCATTTGCTGAAAAAAAGCAGGAGGAAGTGGTGAAAGTGTGGATATTTAGCATAAAAAGAAATTTAAACCGCTATGAATAGGCAGCAAGCAGAACTATTATTACAGCAAAACTTCAAATTGCCAAAGTTTTATGATGAGCAGTGGAAAACCATTGATCGAGTTCTCAATGGAGGGAGAGTTTTGTTGATAGAAAAGACCGGCTTTGGGAAATCGTTATGTTTTCAATTTCCTGCAACAGTTTTTAATGGCACAACTGTGATTTTCTCTCCTTTGATTGCTTTGATGCGCGACCAAGAGAAAAAACTTCAATCGTTGGGTATTGCTGCAAAATGTATCAATAGCGAACAAACGCCCGAAGAAAACTCTCAAATAATTGAAGAAGCGAAACGAGGGAAAATCAAAATTTTATACATTGCTCCCGAAAGACAGGAAAATAATGAATGGATAGAAGCAACACGGCAAATGCATTTGTCGATGGTTGTTGTTGATGAAGCACATTGTATTTCTGTTTGGGGACACGATTTTCGCCCTGCCTTCAAACGAATTATCAACCTTGTGAAGCTTCTACCCAAAGGACTTCCTGTGCTTGCCACTACTGCAACAGCAACAAAAAGAGTAGAGCAAGATATTGCACAGCAGATTGGCGGTGGAATTACTATTCTTCGTGGAAATCTGATGCGGGAAAATTTCAAGCTTTTTGTGGCAAAAGTTAATTCCGAAGACGAGAAGATGATTTGGCTCGGCAAAAATATTGAAAAAATGCCCGGTTCCGGTGTGCTTTATACAGGTACACGAATTGATACCGAAATTTATTCAAAATGGTTTAATTATCTCAATATAAATTCAACTGCTTACAATGCCGGGCTGGATGCCAATTCGAGAATCGCAATAGAAAACGGGTTAATGAAAAATCAATGGAAATGTATAATTTCGACCAATGCTTTGGGAATGGGTATAGACAAGCCCGATATTCGTTTTATCATTCACACTCAAATTCCGCAATCGCCAATACATTACTATCAAGAGATTGGTCGCGCAGGCAGAGATGGTGAAACTGCTTATATTATCTTGTTTTACAATCCAAATGAAGATAAAAAATTGCCTGAAGCATTTATAGAAGGCGGCAGACCTTCTATAAAAAAATACGAAAAAGTAATAGAGTGTATTAAAACAGGATTATTTAGCGAAAGAGAAATAATAAAGCACACTAATCTAAAACAGTCACAGTTTAGAGTAATTAAAGCCGACCTATTAGAACAAGGCATTATTAGAGAAGTAAATTATAGCCATAGCAAAAAATATGAATTTGTACCTAATTCGCAGTCATTAAATACAAAAGCATTTGAAGAATTGAGAGCAGCAAAGACAAAAGACTTAGAACAAATGATTGAATATATTGATACAACAGATTCAAGAATGAAGTTTCTTTGCGATTATTTGGGCGATAATACGAATCATGTTTTTACTAATTGTGATAACACGGGAGAAAAAAAAATCAAAGTAATTGTTGCAGATGAATGGACGGCAAAATTGCAAGAGTTCAGAGAAAATTATTTCTCTGAATTAGTGGTAGAATCTCGTGATTCAAACATTATTAACGGCGTTGCTGCTTCGTATTACGGTGTTTCTAATGTTGGCGATGCAATTCACAGGTCAAAATACGAAAATGGCGGCGATTTCCCTGATTTTTTATTACGATTGACATTGAAAGCATTTCGGAAGAAATTCGGTAATGAGCATTTTGATTTGATTTTGTATATTCCACCGACAAAATCAGGCGACTTGGTTAAAAACTTTGCAGAAAAATTATCACAAGTTCTAAAAATAACCATTTCACACAATTTGAAAAAAGTGCGAGAAACAAAAGAACAAAAAATATTTGAAAATAATTATCTCAAACATGAAAATGTGAGCAATGCCTTTTCTTATATCAGTCCGAGCGAAATTATAGGGAAGAAAATACTTTTGTTTGACGATATTTGCGACAGTTGTGCCACAATCAAAGAGATAGGAAAATTATTGACAAATTTGGGCGCAATAAAAATAGCGCCAATAGTAATAGCAAAAACAGTTGGAGGAGATTTAGTATGAATAAAGAAACAGCCTATTGGATGTCGCTGGCACACGAACTGCCAGCATGGAGTTTTTCAAATCAAAGCGGATGGAAAAACGAGGATAAAATAAACCTTATCATTCAATTTTATTACGAAAAAAAAATGACAATTGAAGTGTTTTTTTCACTGTCAAAAGAAGTGTGGAAAACAGAATTTTTATTAAGCGAACAACGAATTGCAGAACTGCAAACTTGCAAATTGACTATTGCAAACTACTCTTTTTTAGCCGAAAATATGGAAAGTAGCGGCATTGAAGCAGTTCCTTTAATTTCACAGGATTATTCAAAAACATTGAAAGAAAATCTAAAAAAGTCTGCACCTATTGTTCTATATATAAAAGGAAATAAACAGATAATGTCAGAAGAATCGGTTGCAATTGTCGGTTCAAGAGATGCTTCTGATATTGCCTTGCAATTTACCGACAATATAGCAAAATCAGTAAGTGAAAAATATAAGGTTATAGTCAGTGGCTTTGCAAAAGGCGTTGATAAACAGGCATTGGATTCATCGATCGCTTGTAGAGGGCAGAGTATTATCGTGTTACCGCAAGGAATAATGACTTTTGAGTCAGGGTTTAAAACCTATTACAAGCAAATTATTGAAGGCGATGTTTTGGTTTTAAGCGTCTTTCATCCAAAAGCAGGATGGGGAAAAGATTTGGCAATGGCTCGTAATTCTATCATATATGGACTTGCAAAAGAAATTTATGTGGCCGAAGCTAAACCGTCCATAAATCGCCAAGGTAAAGAAACAAAAGGCGGCACTTGGACAGGAGTTGTTGATGGGTTAAAAAAAGGTAGAACTATCTATGTAAGACAACCTGAAAATTCAGAAAAAAATGACAATAAAATTTTAATTCAAAAAGGAGCGATTGCCGTTGATAATAAAGGCAATGTAATATTAAAAGATTCATCTAAATATGTACAAAAAATCTTCTCTTTCTGATTAAAAGAATACATTGTTGCTCTACTTTATATGTTTTGAATTGTTTCATTAGTAAAATATGGCGGTAAAGTTTTCTATATCTTTTATGAAAAAGCGAACGGAAAGAAAGAAATTGCCAATAAAGAAGTGGTTGAGGATATAAGGAAAGAGATTGATAGATTGAATTAATTGAGATGAAAAGTTGAGAAAATTACATAATAAAATAAAGAAAGACAAATAAGCACTTATGCGTACATAATAAATATAGTAAATGAAATTAATATATTAATCAAATTATCTAACTTTTAATACATAAAAATATGAAATTAAAAAATTTATTTTTGATATCGGCAATAGTATTGTTGGTATCGGCATGTTCACAAACTACATCGCAAAGCCTTATATCTCCCAAGGCTTTAGGAGAACTGACTGCAGATTTGAAACAAATCAGCAAGGATTATGATATTATCAAGGTTGACCTGTCTGAAAAAGACGAATTATCGGGCAATTTCGGCTTCGTGAATCTTGATTTGATGAAAGATGGTGAAAACTATTCACAAGTTCTTTACTACAATTTTGGAATTGCCCATAATGATCCGAAAAAAGAACGCAAATCAGGATCAGACAAAGACGAGCCTAAATCAATTAATGTTGAAGATATTGAAAAACAGCAAAACAACATTGAAAAATATTTGGAAGATGCAAAAGCCCAAATCGCCAAAAACTTTGAAGGTTTCAGTTTTCACAGCATTAGGGGAATAGAATTTTATATAAACGAAGATGGAAACTTCGAAATGCAACTAAGCGTTAACGTTATCGAAGATGGCAAGTCTGAACGGCGCGAAATGGGAAGAACAGTTACCGATTATTATACATTAGATTTTTTTGTAGATGGTAGCGGTAATGTGACTTACAAAGACTAATAAAATAATATATTTACACAAATAAAATTATGAAAGAAATAATAATTGCAGGAGCAGTAAGAACTCCTATCGGAAAATTCGGAGGTTCATTAACGTCCGTTCCTGTTCAGGAATTGGGAAACATCGTTATCAAAGAAGCGCTGAAACGGGCAGGTATTGCAGTTGACGCCGTTGATGAAGTAATAATGGGCAATGTATTGCAGGCTGGACTCGGACAGGGAACTGCGCGTCAGGCAGCCGTAAAAGCAGGAATACCGTATGATGTTCCTGCAATGACAATTAACAATATTTGCGGTTCGGGGCTAAAAGCCGTTAACCTTGCCGCTTCGCTTATATTGTCAGGAGATGCCGAAGTGGTTGTAGCAGGAGGAATGGAAAATATGAGCGCGGCGCCTTTTCTTCTTAAAAATGCACGCTGGGGTTACCGAATGGGTACAGGCGAACTTGTTGACAGCATGGTTTACGATTCGCTCACAGATGTATTTGAAGGCTACCACATGGGCGTTACAGCCGAAAATGTTGCCGAACAGTTCGGCATATCACGTCAGCAGCAGGATCAATTTGCATCATGGAGTCAGCAAAAAGCAGAAAAAGCATTAAATGAAAATCGTTTTAAAGACGAAATTGTTCCCGTTGAAATAAAAGAGAAAAAAGGAGTCAAAATATTTGATACCGATGAATTTCCCCGTTCGGGAGTTACAGCCGAAAATATAGGCAAACTTGCGCCGGCGTTCAAAGCCAATGGAACAGTTACCGCCGCAAATGCATCGGGAATAAACGACGGAGCGGCAGCGCTAATCGTTATGAGCGCCGAAAAAGCGGCACAGCTTGGAGTAAAACCAATGGCAAAAATCATTTCCTGTGCATCTGCAGGCGTTGACCCGAAAATAATGGGGATAGGTCCTATTTATTCAACTCAAAAAGCGTTGGACAAAGCAGGATTAACAATCAATGACATAGACCTTATAGAAGCCAACGAAGCATTTGCCGCACAGGCATTAGCCGTAAGCAAATACCTGAATTTCCCTAATGAAAAACTGAATGTGAACGGCGGAGCAATAGCCTTGGGACATCCTGTTGGCGCAAGCGGAACACGCATTTTAGTTACATTGTTGTACGAAATGCAAAAACGAAATGCAAAACTTGGACTTGCAACATTATGTGTCGGCGGAGGAATGGGAGTAACAACCATAATAGAAGCATTGAACAGTTGAAAATTTAATGATTACTGTTATTGAAAAGAATAAGTTAAACAAAAAATATCCTTGATAGAAATCGAGGATATTTTTTTATGTTTCCAATAATGTGCAAATCAATACAGGGAGGCATTTACAAAACCATTGGTCAGTAGCTCATTACCAATCAAATTCAGGCGACATTAAGAAATGAAATTTTGTTGGTAAAAAACAACAGAAATTTTGACTTGTTATTTGAACATTTTCCCAAATACCCCAAGCCGCTAATAACAGCAATCCTTCACTACTCGCAATTACATTCAAAGTTGTAGTTTACTTCGTATGCGCCTAATTCTATTTTGGATTCTTGGATGCGGGGATTGCTTCGCTACGCGCCTTGCAATGCCGCGCTGCGGCTTGCTTCGTCATTGCGAACCCGAAGGGTGAAGCAATCCAGAAACCAAAAAACCATTCCCCCCTCAAAAAAAAATTTTTTTTTAACATTCATCTCCGAACGTTTTTTGTCCTATAATTTACATTATGTTAAGTTTGGAAACACAAAAGTAATTAAATTTTAATTA
>JAISNL010000037.1 GCA_031276235.1 Prevotellaceae bacterium
TTTTCTCTAATTTTGAGCAAATTTCTTCTAAATCAGTTCAATTTTCTGTTTTAACAGCGCAAATTTGCTGCTGTTTAAACAAAAAATCATGCAGAAGACGGCATTTTTGCTCATTTGTGCTAAAATGAATCATCTAAATTGTATTTGCATCTGCATCTTTTTTACTTTTGCTCCTGCCCGGAAACCGTTTTTTTAGTTCTTCGTAAATGGTTTTGGCGCGAGGAACGTCCTGCGATACAAGCAGTTTAATGTAATTGTAAAATGCAAGCGCAGATTGATACGCTTCGCTGCCGGCAAGCAATACTATGTCGTCAATAACTTCAAACGCCTGATTCAGGCTGTTGCGGATAACTCGCAATCCTGTTGCATCTTTCATATCGATGCTGAATGCGGCAAGGTCGAGAAAACCCGGACATAAATCGGTGTTTTCTTTTGCATATTCAAAGGCTTTTTCTACAAAGCCGAGAGTTTTATCGCCTATTGCGGGCAAATCTCTGCGTTCTTGCGCCGTAAGCGGCGTGGCGTAAGGTGCGAGCAGTGCGTTTATCTCGCGGATTTTTTCGTGCAACGCTTCCGTTACTTCGGGTGGAATGGCGTTGGAATGTACATTTGTGTCCATTTGTGTAACTGTTTTAATTTTCCTACTCTGTTATCGGTTTTCGGATTTCCCGCTTTTGTTTTCTGTTAATTTTATGCGTGTAAAAGTAGTAATTTTTTCTATTGCTTTTACATATTTGTCTTTTTAGCGTCCCCTTTTCCTTGGACAGAAATCAGAACATTATTAAACAATTTCCAAACAGTTTTTAAAAATATGAATTATTTTATCTGTTTTAAGAAATTGTTTGCCAACCCGTCAAAAATTTTGGTTTGAATATCGCTTACAAAAATTGCTGGAATTCCATCATCTCCGCTTTGTCTAATTGACTGAACTATGGGAATTTCTGCCAAAAGCGGAATTTGCATTTGTTCTGCAAGTTTTTTTCCTCCATTCATTCCGAAAATATAATAGCGATTTTCGGGCAATTCCTGCGGCGTAAACCAAGCCATATTCTCGACCAGTCCCAATATGGGAACATTGATTTTATCATGCCCGAACATGTTTATCGCTCTTATCGCATCGGCAAGCGCAACAGTTTGCGGAGTGGTAACAATAATTACTCCATCAAGGTTTATTTCCTGAGTCATTGTAAGATGAATATCACCAGTTCCGGGCGGAAAATCAATAAATAAAAAGTCAAGTTCGTTCCAGTATGTGCCTCCTGCAAGTTGCCGTAATGCGTTTGTTGCCATCGGAGCTCGCCAGATAAGTGCATCGTTGCGATTTATAAAAAAACTCATCGAAATTAATTTCACATTGTAGCTTTCAACAGGTTCTATTAATTCCAGACTGTCAACTTTTACCATTACCGGCTGTCGGTCTTGAACTCCAAACATTTGCGGAATCGATGGTCCGTAAATGTCAGCATCTATCAAACCTGTTTTATACCCTTTGTTTGCAAGCGTTGCCGCCAAATTTACAGATATTGTAGATTTTCCAACTCCGCCTTTTCCTGACATGATAGCAACGATATGTTTCACATTACGTAAAGCATGATTAATTTGCTGATCCTTTTTTGTTGAATTTTGCTGCTGCTTGCGCCTGTCGATAATTTTTATTTTTGCGGATGTAAAATTTTCGGATAATAACTGTTCGCATTTCTTTTTGATTGATGCTGCAAATGGATCTTGCTGCCGTTTGGTTACGAAATAAAAAGATATTTCGTCATTTGAAATATCAATTCCATCAATCATTCCAAGTTCTACTATATTCTTTTCAAATTCAGGATGCTCAATTTGTTCGAGTAGCAATAAAATATTTTTTCTGTTCAAATTCATTTTTTTAATAATATAAAATCGGCAAGCGCTATAGCCGTAATTGCTTCTGCAATCACAGGAATACGCAAAGCGATACAGGTATCATGCCTGCCTGATATTTTTAATTCGGATATTTTTTTGTGTTCAAAGTCAAAAGTTTTCTGATTTTTTGCGATACTCGATGTCGGTTTTACCGCTATGCGAAACGTTAAATCGTTGCCGTTTGAGATTCCTCCTGTAATGCCGCCGCTGTGGTTTGTTGCCGTTGTTCCGCGTTCATCGTTTATAATATCGTTGTGTTTGCTGCCTCGCATTTTTGCAGATGAAAATCCCGCGCCAAATTCTATTCCTTTAACAGCGGGAATAGCAAAGGCAAGATGCGCTATTTGCGATTCTACAGAATCAAAAAAAGGTTCTCCCAAACCGACAGGAATATTTTTTGCAATACATTCAACAATTCCGCCTACCGAGTCGCCATCGTTCATTGCCTGTTCTATGGCTGCGTTTATATCTTTTTCGCCGCCGACTTCAACAAGTTTTGCATTTATATTTATATCCGGCAGATGCTTTTTTGCCACAACGCCGGCTGCAACTAAAGGTAAAGCAAGTCTGCCTGAAAAATGTCCGCTTCCGCGATAATCGTTAAATCCATCAAATTTTTTCATTGCTGCAAAATCGGCATGGCTTGGTCGTGGATGAGTTTTGTATTGGAAATAATCTTCGGGCTGTACATTTTTGTTTCCGAATAAAATGGTAATCGGCGCTCCTGTCGTAAATCCGTTAAAAATTCCGCTAACAATTTCGGGCATATCCTGTTCTATTCTTAAACTTGTTCCTCGTTTACCGCTTTTACGTCTTTGTATATCTTGCAAAAAATCGCTTTCGCACAGTTCAATTCCATGGCGGCAGCCATCAATGCAAACTCCGACAAGCGTTCCGTGTGATTCGCCAAATATGTTTATTCTAAATATTCTTCCAAAACCATTCATAATTTTATTTGCCCAAATATATTTCTTTAAGTCCGTAACTGTCTTTCATTATGTTTGTTTTGTCAGAAAATCGTAATGATATTTTACCTTCATCATCTACAAAAAACTCGCCAGCCTCGCCAAAAGCGGCAGTTTGAAATTCAACGAGTTTTATACATATTTCATCTCTCCACAACGAAATTTTTTCTAATGCTTCGTTCTCTGATATGTTAAGTTTTTTTGCAATATTTTTTTCAAGAATATTATTCGATTTAATATCGCAATTTTTAAAATTTAAAAAATTTACAGGTGGATACAGAATTTTGGTTTCGGCATCATAAGATGCTGATTGATGTGTTATTTCAAAATACCCAAGTCCTGAAATGACAATTTTCCTGTTTTTTTCGAGTAATTCAAAAATAATATTCGGTATTAAATTTTCGTTCATTATTTTTCGATTTAACGGCGCAAGTTAGTAAAAAAAAACAACATTATTCATTTTGTAATTAAATATCTTTTCTAAAAACTGTTTTGTGAAATGTAAACATTATAATATTTTGATAATTACATAAATATTATTATCTTCACAGTAAAAAACACAGAACGGAAGTTTGCAAATAAGTTGGGCGGGAAAATCAGAAAAATGCCCTCGAAACAAGTATTTATAGAAAAATGATGTCCTTTTATAAATGGGAAAAAATAATATTTCATTATTTATTGTTAATTATTATGAGTAAGTGTGCTATTCTAAATATTTCATCTAATTTTGTGGAAAATAAAAATATCAAAATTATTAATTATGAAAATATTTAAAATCATATTGAAGTCATTGGCAATCCTAATCATACTGCTTGTGTTGATTATTATTACCGTGCCAACGCTGTTCAGAGGCAAAATAGAATCTGCCGCGAAAAACATTATAAACGAAAAAGTCAATGCACACGTGGATTTTAACAACCTGAAACTGTCTATTTTTAGAACCTTTCCCAATGTAACGGCATCGCTTGAAAACATAACCGTTAGCGGTATCAATACCTTTGAAGGCGACACTCTTGCCGACATTAAATCAATTTCTGCAGTGGTTGATATATGGGCGCTTATAAAAGGCGATTTTGTAATCAAATCGGTATCAGTTGACAATCCTCGCATTACAGCTCTACTGCTTGCCGACGGCAGCGCCAACTGGAATATAATAAAGGAAGATGAACCAGAAACTCAGCAGACAACGGAAGAAAAATCATCAGGATTCAAATTAAGTCTGAAAAAACTGGAAATAAAAAATGCAAATATTGTATATGCAGATGAAGCAGACGATATGTATGCATACGTTAACAATTTACACTTCAATATGAAAGGCGAACTTTCGTCCGACCGCGATGTGATTAATATGTCGGCTAAATCGGAAAGCATAAGCGTTTACCGTAAAAATTCTTCGATACTGTCAAACATATCGTTAGCAATAAGCGGAGATTTTGATGCCGATTTTGCCAACAACACCTTTATATTGAAAGAAAATGAAATAGAAATCAACAAAATGGCGTTGAGCGCCGATGGAATAATAAAAACCACTGATAGCGGTATTGATTTTGACTTGGCTTACGGATTAAAAGTTCCATCATTGAAATCGTTGCTCGGATTAATTCCGCCCACAATTCTTGCCGAAGTAAACAATATTGAAACACAGGGCGACCTGTCGATGAATGCAACAATGAAAGGATTGCTGAACGACAATTCAATGCCTGTTATAACACTTGCCCTCAAAGTAAAAGACGGTTATATAAAATATTCGGGTTTTTCGGAAGCAGTTAAGCATTTCAATATTGACCTTGATATGATTCTAAATAAAAATAAAGATGCAAACAGTGTGATTAATTTATCAAAATTCAGTTTTGATGTAATGAACAATCCGTTTGCCGTTTCAGGGAAAATACTGTATCCGTTCACCGACCCCGATATGCATTTCAACGCAAGCGGTAAAATAGATTTTGCATCGCTGCGCAAAAGCCTTCCGCTTGTAAATTCTTCGCTTGATGGCGTGTTTAATGCCAACATCGCATTTGCAGGATTATTGTCGCAAATAGAAAACAAACAATACGAAAAAATTATACTGAACGGGCTTTTATCGCTAAATAATTTCAAAATAAAAGTTAGCGGAATGGCTTCGGAAATAGATATTAACAATGCATCACTGAACTTCAAACCTGCATATTGCGAACTTAATTCGTTTGATGCAAAAATGGGAAACAGCGATTTACATCTGTCTGGACACTTTGACAACCTGTTGCCTTACATTTTCAAAGGCAGTTCATTGAAAGGGAATCTCAATTTAAAATCAACACTGTTCGACTGTAACGATTTTTTGTCTATCACGCCATCATCTGATAATAATAAATCTGCCAGTATTTCAGAGACGGGAGTTGTAATTTTGCCATCAAATATTGACTTTGCAATAAAGACAAATGCCGATAAACTTGTTTACAGCAACATTACAATGACAAATTTTGCCGGCAATATAAGTATGAAAGATGGAAAATTGAATCTCGAAAAAATAGCAAGTCATACAGCAGGCGGACTAATAAACGTTTCGGGTTCGTACTTTGCCCAAAATACGGATAAGGCTACCGTGAAAATGAATGTGTCGCTCGCAGATGTTGACATTAACGATGCGGCAAAAACATTTGACATATTGGGAAAATTTGCGCCAATACTGAACGGCACAAACGGCAAAGCAAGTCTTGCGCTTGACATAAATTCCGAACTGGACAAAAACATGAATATTGACTATAAAACATTGAACGCCGAAGGCTCTTTCAAAACCAAAGATTTACTGCTGGCTGCAAATGAAAGCATTAATAAACTGGCAGGCTTGCTGAAAATAGACAGCATAAAGTCAATAAAAAACGTAAACCTTAATTTTGCCATAAAAAACGGCATGATAAAAGTAAATCCGTTTGATGTAAAATTAGGTGATTTTGATATGAAAATCGGCGGTGAACACGGACTTGCAAACGATTTAAATTATGATGCAGATGTTGATATTCCGGCAGGAAAAATAGGCAATGAAATCAACAGTACATTATCAAAGTTAGGAATTGCAGGTCAGAGCGCAAACAAAGTAAAAATAGGTATCAAAATTAAAGGAACATTGAAGCATCCCTCATTCAGTATAGGTTTACCGAAATACGGAAGCGCAGCCTCGTCAGTTATCGGCAGCGAAGCAGGCAATATAAAAGAAACAATAAACACAACTGTTGACTCACTGAAAAATCAGGCAAAAGATAAAATCGAAACTATTGTTGATTCGGCGAAAAACAAAGTAGAAGAAGAGATAAAAAACAAAGCATCAGACTTCTTAAACAATCTTCTGAATAAAAATAAGAAAAAGTGAATATTTGTCGGAAAATAATAATTCAGACATTGTACCGTTAAATTATGGATATACTTTTGAAATAAATATATTTATTCTATTAATTTTTCATCCCTAAATTCAACATTTTTAGATTTTAAGGATTTTACAAATGTACTGTTTTTCTATAAAACGAAAGGTGAAAACCCTAAAATTTTCACCTTTCTGCTTATGTAAATAATGAAAAATGTTTATAAATAAACTATTGTGGTGTGGTCGTCTTTATTTAATCTTTGCAATGTTTGCCCTGTTTTTAAATATAAAGTATCTAAATTGGAATTGTAAGGACAATGTAACTGTTTTAGTTGCAAATTATTACTTATGTCAAGTGTTGTTAATCCACTGCAACTTGAGCATATTATATTTTCCAATTTTACATTGCGGCTTACATCAAGACTTGTTATAGATGTGCATCCTTCAACTGAAAGTTCCAATAATTCAAAATTATTGCTCAAATCAAGTGTTGTTAATGCTTTATTTATACCACAGTAAAAATATTTTAGTTTAGGATTTTTAGTTACATCTATTGTCGTTATTGGATTAATCGCGCAAGCTAACCATTCCAGATGCGGATTGTTGTTTACGTTTATTTCCGTCAGCATATTTACGCTACAAGCTAACAGATTTAAATTATAACAACCACGTACATCAAGAGATGTTAACTTATTAACACCACAAAATATTTTAACAAGTTTAGGCTTACTGCCTAAATTGATAGATTCTATTTCGCCTAAGTCACATGCTAAAACTTCCAATTCGGAATTATTGCTCAAATCAAGCGACTTTAATTTATTTTGACGGCAAAATAAATCTTTCAATTTGAAATTTTTACTGACATCGAGTTCTGTAAATTCACCACCTGTAATCTCAAGCAGTTCCAGATTGGGAAAATTTTCCAGTCCATCCAAGGGTTCTTGAGAAAAAGTAACATTAATTTGAGTGACATTCAGAGCCTCTTCTTCGCTCAATATACCATCTTTATTTTTATCATAAAGACCAAGCAAAAAAGATTGCAGTTTTTTGTTGTTTACTTGTATTCCTTTTTCCTGTTCTATCTTTTCGCATGAAAAAAGACAGGCAACTGCCAATATTATTATAAATGTTTTTTTCATTGTTTTGTATTTTTTTGCAAAGATAGATTTTTTCTATAAAACGAAAGGTGAAAACCCTAAAATTTTCACCTTTCTGCTTATGCAAATAATGAAAAATGTTTATAAATAAACTATTGTGGTGTGAGCGTCTTTGTGTATTGACTGTATTATTTGCCCTATTTTTAAATACAAGGTTTGCAATTTATTATCCATTTTGCAATCTACATAAGTTATTTTAAGATTATTACTTAAATCTAACTCTGTTAATGAATTATTGGAACATGACAATATTACTAATTCTGGGCAGGAACTTAAATCAAGCAATTGTAAAGAATTACGAGAACACCATAATTGTGAAAGTTTAGAATTATTATTCAAAATAATAGAGCGCAAAAAAATATTATTTTCACATTTCACGGTAATAACATTTGGCACATTCCGTAAATCAAGTGTTTGCAAATTATTATATGCGCATGACAAATGAAAAAATTTGGGATGATTGTTTAAATAAAGGGATGTTAATTCCCCATTATCACAAACCAAACTTTCCAACTCGGGATTATTACTTAAATCTATTGTTGAAAGTTTATGTTCTTGGCAATGTAACTGTCTCAATTTTGCGTTTTTACTTACATCAAGTTTTGTGAATTTCCCTGACGGAATATAAAGTATTTCCAGATTAGGAAACTTTTCTAAACCATCGATTGGCTCTTGTGAATTGGTTACGCTAATATGCGTTACATTAAAAGCCTCTTCTTCGCTAAGTTTACAATCTTTATTTTTGTCGTAAAAAGCAATTAAAAAGTCTTGCATCTTTTTGTTGTTTACTACTATGCCTTTATCCGAATCTATTTTTTCACAGGAAAAAAGACAGGCAACTGCCAATATGATTATAAATGTTTTTTTCATTGTTTTAATTTTTTACAAAGATAGATTTTTTCTATAAAACGAAAGGTGAAAACCCTAAAATTTTCACCTTTCTGCTTATGCAAATAATGAAAAATGTTTATAAATAAACTATTGTGGTGTGAGCGTCTTTACTTAATTTTTGCAATGTTTGCCCTGTTTTCATGTATAAAGTATGCAAATTAGTACTAACATTGCAATGTAAATACTTTAATTTTAAATTATTGCTTACGTCAAGGGTTTCTAAATTCATACTTGAACATATAAGATTTTCCAATTTTAGATTATTACTTATATCAAGATTTATCATAGATAAATTTTCCTCACATGAAAATTCTAATAATTCAAAATTATTGCTCAAATCAAGTGTCGTTAATGCTTTGTTTTTAAAACAATGAAAGTATTTTAATTTCTGATTTTTAGTTACATCTATTGTTGCTATTTGATTACTTGAGCAATATAACCATTCCAGATTAGGATTATTGCCTACATTTATTTCTGTTAACAGATTCACACCGCAATATAATAAATTCAAATCAGGACAACCATCCACATTAAGCGACGTTAATTTATTCCCTGCACAAAATATTTTAGTAAGTTTAGGTTTACTGCCTAAATTGATTGATTGTAATTCGCCTGATTCACATGCTAAAAGTTCCAATTCGGAATTATTGCTCAAATCAAGCGACTTTAATTTATTTTGACGGCAAAACAAATCTTTCAATTTGAAATTTTTACTGACATCGAGTTCTGTAAATTCACCACCTGTAATCTCAAGCAGTTCCAGATTGGGAAAATTTTCCAGTCCATCCAAAGGCTCTTGCGAAAATATAACATTAATTTGAGTTACATTCAGAGCCTCTTCTTCGCTCAATATACCATCTTTATTTTGATCATAAAGACCAAGTAAAAAAGATTGAAGTTTTTTGTTGTTGACCTTTACTTCTTTAACTATATCTTGTCCTATATTGTCAGAGCAAGAAACGCAGCAGGCAATCATCAGTGATATTATGCATAATTTTTTCATTGTTTTGTATTTTTGCAAAATTAAAAGTAAATAATGATAAAAACAAAAAACTACCTGATTTTCGAGGCAGTTTTTTTCAAAAAAAATTTTTTTATAATCTAACATCCATCAGTTTTGTCTGACGACCTTTTACAGCAATATTATCTATGAAAGTTTGAAAATCTTCTGAATAAAATTTTCGATTAGATTGCCATCGTGTTTTTACTATTGACCAATTAAAAAAATCTTCAATATCATTTTGTATTCCAATCCAATCATCATTACTAAATAAATTATTTTTTGCAGTTTTATAAATATGTTCGCAATGATTTATGAGAATCGTTCCGAGCATTTCTGTTTTAAACTGCTCAATTTCATTAGAATTTGGTGCTACTTTGGAAACAAAATATTCATCTTTTAAGATTTCAAAAAATAAATCTCTATGAGAGTCAATAATATCTCTATTTGCATTTACTCTTAACTCTCTAACAAAATTATCATTTTGACGTTTTTGTTGTCTAAAAGAATAAAAAGTTAAATAAAGAGAAAATCCACTAACTACCAATGCTATTAAAGCAATTATTATTTCTGTTCCCATTTACAACAAAAGAAGTTTTTTACAATCATCATATTTCATGGAATTTTGCTGCAAATCTTCAAAAACATTAGTGTATAATGTAACATCTTTTTTAGGAAGTTGTTTGCAGTTCTCATACTCAAATTTGTCATTATACATCAGTAATATAACATTCTCTTTATCAAATCCCCAAAAATCATTTAAAACATTATCTGCACAAACAGACACAAAGTAATCATATAAAACAAATCTTATATTTTCTCCATACTCTATATTTTTGGGGTAACACCATAGAAATTCATATTTGAAATAATCAGTTAGAATTTTAGGTATAACACGTATTCGTTCTATTGATTTACCTTTTTTTCCCCAATGAGACAAAGAATCAAGCCAATCTTGATTGGCAAAACTCTCAATAGTTTTTCCTTTTATAAATTTTTTGTATTCAAAAAATTCATTTGTATTATATATTGAGTATTTAGGTAATACTTCTAATCGATATGCACATAATGAAAAGGTTTCAAACGCATTATCTAAAACATCCATAATTATTTATTTTGCATTAAAAATTCTTGAATAATATTTTTAGGAACGAATACAACATCTTCCCCGTTGGAAACATTCAAATCTTTTTTGATAGAATTATCAACCAATAATCCTTGTACTAATGCATCGCCATCCTCATTTAAAAGAATTTTGGGACAAGTACCTCCACCACAATTTTCATACGTTTTATGGAATGTATCTAAATTAATAATTTTCATATCTGTAATCATTTATTGTTTTCTAAAAATTCTTGGATTATTTCTTTGGGAAGAAAGATTATGTCTTCTCCTTGTGGTACATTTAGAGTCTTTTTGATAGAATCATCCACTAATAATCCTTGTACTAATGCATCGCCATCTTCATTTAAGAGAATTTTGGGACATCGTCCTCCACCACACATTTTTTTAAATAAAGTTAAATCAATAATTATCTGTTTCATTTTTATTTTTTAGTTTAACGTCCGCATCCTTACTGCAGACAAAAATTTTTATTTTTTCCTGCTCTGTTGGCTTTGCAGGTCTTGCCCGTTTTTTAGAAAGTTTCTGCTCTTTCCTGTATATTTTTGTAAGTGTTGTAGCAGTTTCACTCCGCATTTTTTTTGTAAAGTTGCGATTCTGTCTTATATGTTATGGCGGTCGAGCCGTCGTCGGATTTTCTCAATATATACAAATAAAAAAGCGGACTTAACTATCCGCTTACGAGGTTCTTCGACTACCTATTGACTGATAAGTAAAGCCCACTTGTGTGAGCATTAACTTATTCTTGTCAATTTTGAATTTGTCGAAGATTCGTAAGCAAGAATACAGCAAAACGCTATTCTATATGTCTTTTTTTGTGCTAAACAGCACGTTTTTTCGTCTTTATATCATAAAATTATTATTATCATTTTTAATTATGCAAAATTATAATATTTTTTTAATCTGATAAAA
>JAISNL010000080.1 GCA_031276235.1 Prevotellaceae bacterium
GCGTAGTTTTACTATCAGATTGTATTTTGTTACCGTAGTTAATAGTCTCTTTGTCAAAATCAATCTCAATAACATAACCTGAATATGATTTGTAATATATCTCTTTTGTATTTTCTTGAGGGCTAAACTTCAATATATCCAGCAATATTTTTATGTTATACGCCATATTCAATTGTTTATAAAATCGCCGTAAATTTATACAAATTTTGTATATGTAAAAAATATATTCACAATGTTTTTATATTTATTTGAAAACAAATATTTTATTTTCTCATATTTTAATATTTATTTTTCAGATTTCATTCATTTTCAAGCAAAGTAGTTACGCTTTTTTTGCCAAGATAGAATATTTTTGCTTTCACCTGTTTCGAGTTACAGGCAATCGGTTCAGTCCATAATGTTGACTGTTCCACAGGTTCGCTGCCGTCGATGGTATAGCGAATTTCCGCATTGGGAATGTAAGAATTTGCATATAATAATCCGTCAATAATTTTTATGCCGGGCTGTGCAAGTCTAAAATTGATTTTCATCTTAGCCAAACGAGGTAATTCTTTTTCAGATATTTTAGCGTTATATAATTGTTTATCCGCTTCATACATCTGTTCGCTTTTTGCTTGAATCCACTGTGGGTGCATATTCCATGCTCGTTCTATCATTCCTAACATTTTCGGAAACATGTTATATTCTATCATTTCAAAATTTCGTATTGTTTCCGCCCAAATCTGCGCCTGCAATCCTTTTATTTGATTTTGTGCGTTTTTTGCCAGCGGCAATTTTGTTTTTGATGCTTGCTCTATATCGATTAAATTACCGCTGAAATCGCGGCGAACGGATTTGTAAATATCGTAAGGCGTTACATCAAATGTATTAAATTCATTTACAAATCCTCCCCAGTGTAAACCCGGTTCGCTTTGATGTTTATTGTACGACATGTCGAGGTATAAATTTGTAACGTTGCACAATATTATCGGATAGCCGTTGTTTGCTAATTTATAGGGAATTTCATCGCCTTTCCATTCGGGAACATTACTCCAGCAATAACTCAAAACATTTCTGCCTGCAAAACGTTTGTTGGCAGTTCCATTGCGAAGCAAAGCAACATCTTGCCATGCTGCAAGTTGAAGATTATGTCTATTCAAAATATCCAAAACTTGCTGTACAAAATAATCTTTAAGGTCTCGTATTTCGGTCATTCCATGCTGTTTCATAAAATCGAGGCTTATTGCAGAGCCTTCCCATGCGCCGTGCGGAACTTCGTCTCCGCCCAAATGAAATATTTTTAATTCCAATCCTGCATCCGTGTACATTGCATGAACCTCATCAATCACTTTTTCAACAAATTTGTATGCAGATGGCATTGCTACATTTATAACGTTATCGGTAAAACTTTGAGCCGATAAATATTTGGATGTATCGGTAAAATCCGTTAAAAGATATTCTTCGGCTTTTGCTTTGTCAGTATCAATATATTTGCGATAACGAACATTCATTGCTTTTATTGCTGCACGCGCATGACCCGGCAAATCCATTTCTGGAATTATTTCGATATGATGCCGTTTCGCATATTTCAATATTTCTATAAAATCATTTCTGCTGTAATAACCGTTTGCAAGAGTGTTTGTATCCGCAGCGTTCCAGCCCCAAGAAAATGCGGGGTAGAGGCAATCATGTTCGTCGTGAGTATGTCCTCTGCGCGAGCCGATTTGAGTAAGTTCTTCAAGCCCGGGAATTTCAATTCGCCAGCCTTCATCGTCAGTCAAATGCAGATGCAGAACGCTCATTTTATACATCGACAGAATATCAATCAGTTTGAGAATATTTTTCTTTGTTGTAAAATTTCGCGCAACATCAAGCATCATGCCTCGATAAGCAATATCTGGATAATCAAATATTTGCATGTTTGAAATTTGAACGGGAAGATTACCAAGATTCCCTAAAATATTGATTAATGTACGGCAACCGTTGAAAATTCCATGAGCATCAACTCCTCTAATTTCTACAGTATTATTATTGATATCAATTTCGTAATATTCAGTTTTTTCAGATACTGTCTTTTTCAGTTTTACAGCAGTTTCGCCATGTTCTGAAACAATGCATCCGAATTGTATTTCAAGATTTTTTTTCAATAACTCGGCTTCATTTGCAAATTCATCTTCGTATTCTATTTTTACATTTTTGGCAAAAGTTGACTTTCCTTCGGTTTTTTGTATTGATTTTATTGTGGGAAATATATGCGTTTCGTCCAACTCGAAGCGTTGAGTAAAAAACGCATTTTGTTCATACACATAATTTCCGTCAGGATATGGAAGTTCTCGGTTTTGCGGTCGTGTCCATTGATAAGAATGAGTAAACGGAACTATTTCTATTTCAACATTTTGAGGTTGAAGTTCTTTGCCGTTTTCATCTGTAAATACTATATATGCTCCCGCCGGAGTATTGCTTTCCTTTATTATGCTGCCTCGGCTTGTAACCGCAAAATCAAGCGTTTCGCCTGCCGCTATGGGTTTATAATTTTGTGCAGGATAGATTTTGAAATAAGTTGAACTGATATGTTCCAAAATCAACTGTGCGCTGTCGTTTTTTTGCACTGTCATTGGCATTTGGTTGTAATAAATAACCCAGTTGTTTTTCAATTCGGTTTTTCCCGTATTTTTTATACGAAAAAAATGTTCGTAATATCCGGATTTGACTCCGTTTCGCCCCATTTCCCATGTAATTGATACAGAATTAGATTCTTGCCGACCAGTAGTGCAGCTGAATAAAAAGCAGATTAAAATCGCTGATAAAATTAGAGTTGTTGTTTTCATTTTTTTATTATTTTATTTATTTGTACTTTAATAATTTATAAGTATTTTAAAATTATCGGTTCATTTAGAGTATCGATATTTCATATTTGTTTTTTTGCAAAGATACACAATTTGGATTACATTGGTATTGCTAATAAATCTGTTTCCAAAAATTACTGTAGAAATTATCTGTTGACATCAGTTCATCGTGAGAGCCGAAAAGATTTGTGTTTCCACTGTTGAAAACATAGATTCTATTTGCAAAATTTCGCAGAATATGCAGTTTGTGCGTTATAAAAATAATAGCAGATTGATGTTTTATTTTATTTAAATGTTGCAGTATGAAATTTTCTTTATCCGTATCCATGGCAGATGTGGCTTCATCTATAATTAACAGTTGCGGTTGTTTGAATAATGCGCGGATAATGGCAATCAGTTGTTTTTGTCCATCCGACAGATTAATTCCGACTTCGCCTGCAATGGTTTGTAATCCTGCAGGAAATTCATTGAAAAAACTTATAAATTTTGTTTGCATCAAAAAATCTTCAACATCGTTGTAATTATTATCGCCAAAACGCATTGCAATATTTTCTGCTATTGTTCCGTTAAAAATATGTATTTGCTGATGAACAATGGCAATTTTTTCTCTCCACTGTTTCATGTCTATTGCTTTAATATCCTTATTTCCATTGATAATGACAGCGCCTTCTTCAACATTGTACGATTTATTCAAAATTTGAGACAGAGTACTTTTTCCACAACCGTTTTCTCCAACTATTGCAATTATTTCGTTTTTTCCAACATCAAATGAAACATCCGAAAATAATTGTCGCCTTCCTGCAAAACGAAAAGCAATATTTTTTACAGCAATGCTTATAAATTCAAAATTAGTTGTAACCGTTTCAACTTCTTTTGGCAAGCCTGTAAATTCATACATACGGTTAAATGCGATTTTCGCTCCGTTAAACGGAATTATTATCATTGTGAGATTTGCAATATAAGGCAAAATGGCAGAACTTACTCCGAATATTGCCATAAAAACGCCTAACATTAATTTATTTTCAATCACTTGCAACGCTCCAAACCCAAAAACACTAATTAGAAAAACAGCGCTTAATAAATTATTCAGGAAGGTTAATTTTGTTTGGAAATATCCTAAATCGTATATTTTTTTCTGATATTCATCGTAAACAGAAATATTTTGGCTGTTGAATAAATCCTGTTTGTTGAAATTTTTTATATCGTTTATTCCACTAATAGTATTAATATAGTTAGTTTCAACATTAGCATATTTTTCCATTATCTGTCTTTGATATTTTATTACTTTATTGACTTGCAAACGAATAATTATAAAATACAAAAAAAAGAAAAATATAATAAAATAACCAAATGATAACGAAAAATAAAATATGAAACAAAAAGATGCTGTAAGCATAATAAAATCAATGGAAAAACTGCCGATTAATTGAGATATAAAACTCTGAATACGAGTTGTATCGTTAAGACGCGCAATCATGTCGCCTATTGCACGAGTATCAAAAAAAGATTTGGGCAAATGAATTAATGAATTGTAAAAATATGCAATTATTCTGTTATTGAATCTTCTGTTTTGTTTAATTAAAAACAAACTTCTAAAATATGATAAAAATGCTCCTGTAATTAAAATAAACAGCAAAAAACCGATAACAATAAAAAAATATTTAATATTCTTTTCTGGAATAACGTTATCTATTAATTTCTGCGTTGCTGTCGCTGTTGCCAAATTAAGAACAGATAACAATATCCCAATTATTAAACTCGAAATCAAAATGTTCAAATCTGGTTTTAACAGATTTAATAGCCATTTTTGCTTTTGTTTTTTATTGTCATTTATTTTAATAAAATGATTATCAGGTATTAAATTCAAGCAATGTTTGCTTTGCCAAATCTTGTCTAAATCCAAATAATTATATAATTTTATGCCTTCGGCAGGGTCGCCGATAATTATTTTTCCTTTTTCTAAACCATAATATACAACAAAATGTTCAAATTGACTGTCTTTTATCACATGTAATATTAATGGCTCTTTTTGCTTTACAAGATTTTCTATGTCTCCGCTCATTCCTTCTGCCTTAAAACCAGATTCATTTGCCGCCTGATAAAGTCCCAAAAGGCTTGTTCCGTCTGTGTTTGTACCGCTTAATTCGCGCAATCTTTCAACGGAAACATTCCCGTCATAATATTTTATAACAGATAATAAGCATGCAACGCCGCAATCGGATTGATCGCTTTGAAGAGTAAAAGTCCTTTTAATCCGTTTGTTCATTTGGGATGTATGATGTGATTTCGTTTACATGAGCAAAACCTGTAAAACGTTTTATAAATTTTCTGTCGGATGTAAAAAGGTAAGCCGATGGATAATGTTTAACAGATAAAGCATCGTATAAATATTTTTCCCTGTCTTGTAAAAATATTATTTGCGACAAAAAGAAATTCGATTCAATATCTTTTAAATATTCTACAGGCTCTACTGTAACACAATATACTTGAGCCTTTTCAAATATTGTTTCACTGTCAGATAGTTGCCTGATTTCGTCTAAACAATATTGGCAGTCGGATTTAAAAAACACAATAATAACGGCTTTATATGAATTGGGAATATAGAATGGAATGTTTTTTGATGTAAACAATTCTATATCAGGCAATTTTTCAATATTGAGATGATTGTACTTATATTTTGTTGTTATTATGTACCAAAGCATTAAACAAACGCATAGCAATATAACAGCCGATATTATTATAAATATTTTTCTTTTCATTCCAAAACAATTGATATTAAAGGCGTATAACCATTATTAAATTCTTTATGTAAAACGGTATCTCTAACAGATTTTTCCCAATCGTTATTTCGCTCTCTTTTAAATTTCCTTTTTTCAAAAGTAACGGAATTAGATATTTCGTATGACACGTGTACAACGGAAAAAATCCCTGTTTTTGTAACTGGTATTATTTCTCCTGTTTCGGCATCTATTGTTCCTACAAATTCCACAGCAACAAAAATACCTGTTTCGGGCATGTAAATATTATATTTACTTACATCCAATACTGTTCTGCTTTTTAATACTTCGCTTGTAAATACTATATCTTCGGTATTTATTCTTTCACCAATTTCTTTGCTTGCTGTTACTCGGTAAAAATTTATTTTAAAAACGCTTTTATAACCTGTTTTATTTACTTTATAAGTTGTTTTATCTAATGTTATTTTTGTTACATTATCTGTTTTTCCTCGTATAATAACCTTTTTTATCAATCGAAATACATTATCTTCATTATTTAATGGTATATATGTTGCTATTTCGCCTCCTGAAAAAAAACCTATGAAATATTTAGCCTTTTCTTTTGCATAACCCAATTCAACTGGTTTTCTTTTTTTCTTCGAGGGTAAAACCCTTGTTTCGCTAATTTTGTAAATTTGCGGCGATAAAAATATTGTGTCCGTATTTCTATTTAAAATCATTGTTTTTGTATTATATCCAATACTTGACAACTCTATTTGTTTAATATTGTTTGGTACAGAAAAAAATCCTTTAGCATTTGAA
>JAISNL010000092.1 GCA_031276235.1 Prevotellaceae bacterium
TATTATACAGGGTTCTCTCATACATTTGTATTTTATACTAAAGAATATAATCATGATAATCAGGATAGAGTAATTAAAATTTCTGTTTCATGTAAAATCAATTTTGAAATCAAATAAAACAAAAAAATATGAAAAAAATTATATTAAAAACCACAGCAATTTTGCTGATTTTAGCAGGAGTGGTTGCCTGTGGGAAAGAAAATACGGACAATGTATATTTCCGTGAAATAGCCATAGGTAGCGCAAATCCTGTAATTAATTATGTTGCTAACGGTATAGAGTTTGAATTCTGCCTGTTGAACGAACAGGGCGAACCTGCAACAATATTTAACGAAGGTAAAAACTTCAGTTTTTACTTCTCGGCAATAAATAAAAGCCGTGAATCATTGTATTTTGATTACGATTTTATATATTTAACCGAACCTGTTTTCTGCCGTGTATATAATACGGATGGAAAAGATTTTGGTAAGCCATATCAATGTAATGGAGCTACTTTTATAGGACTTGGAACATATCTATTTCACAACGATGATACGATTATTTTTCAAGTGCCATGGGCTGATGATAGGGAAGATTGGAATTGGCATAGTTTAGCATTGAAAAGTACACAGCAAGACTATTTGCCTAAAGGAAAATATTATACGGAATTTGAATACAATTTTGTTTTCAGACGCACTTTAAACAATGATGATGACGCTTTGAATACAGGTAAAATCAAATCCAAAATAAATTTTGAAATCAAATAAAAGTTTAGGTTATGAAAAAGAAAATAATTATTTTGACACTATTTTTATTTACTGTGTACATAGTGGCAGCACAAGAAAAAGAACCAGTGTGGGATTATCCTGTGAAACCGGGTTCTGAAGAATGGGCGGCGTTTAAATCTACTGAAGATATGTACAAAGCCGTGTCAATACCCGAAGATGTAATAAAAAAAATGGATACGGAATCATTAGTGCAAATTTGCTTGAACTATCCTGCTTTACCTACTGTGTTTTTGTTTAATTCACCACAAGATGGATTCGATAATTTTTATATCCATTTTAATGGCATACAAGAATTAATGGTTAGAAAAGATGCAGGAGAATTCTTATTAAAGAAATATTCTGCATTATCTCTTCAAGATTTCAATATTTTATGGACACTCGAAAAACAAGGAGAATTTGTGCATAAATATTATTACATTGAATTAATTTTAGCACAACCGAAAATTTTGCAGTCTTTAAAATCAGATTATAGAAAATTATTGTTAAAAGAAGCGATTAAAAAATTTGAAGAAAAACAATCGCGAAATGACTTATTCGGCTACAATGCGCTTGCTGTGAACGCGTGGATTTTAGCAAGAACATTAGCTGATGAAAACAAACTGTCTTCAAAATTTTCAAATGAGACAGAATTAAAACTTTCTTTGCAATCAGGACAATTGGTTGATTATGATTTATCTTTTATTTATGAACAAGCAAAATCTTATAATTATGAATAAACTATTTTATAAATTTACAATTACGCTTTCTGTTGTATGCATCTTCTGTCAATGCAGCAATAATTCAGAAGAAAAAAACATTGAAAACGGCATAAATATATTGTCTGCTTCAGAATTGTTTTTACCTATTATCGATGACAGTTATATTTACCCTGTTGTTCCGGGTACGGATGCATGGGAAAATTTAGGCTCAATAGAAGATATTTATGAAGTATCTCAATTGCCTGACAGAGTATTAAAATCAATATCTACATTGGGACTTATTCGCAGTATTCTGGATATACCCGGGTTGGATGGTTTTTATCTAGCATCGAGCAATTCATCGCCTATTGGAACTTTATACCGTATATTTGCACACTATAACAGTGTTAGCGAGTTGGAAAAAAGAAAAGATAGCGGCAATGCTTTGATTTCGTTTTATAATGCCGTAAATATTGACGGATTGAACTCTTCAAGTGTTGGTGAGCGAATGCTCCTATCTATACAGCATACCGCGCTTGAAATTTTATTTACAAAACCAGCAATACTTCAGCAGTTTGATTTGAGACAAAAAAAACAGTTGATAACATCATTGTTAGCGCGCCACAATCAAATAGCACAAGTACAATATGAAGGATTTATCGTTAACGGAACAATTACTGTCATTGCATGGATACTGTACAACAGCAAATATGAACCCATTGTTCAATATTACGGAAATAATGCAATAGCGGAATACTTTGATGTTCGTACTGACCAAACAGATGACATTATTGAATTTGCAAATGATTTTATAAAATAGAATATTATGAAAAAGGCAATATTACAAACCACAGCAATATTGCTGATTTTGGCAGGAGTGGTTGCCTGCGGGAAGGAAAATGAAAACAATGAAATTAATACATTGAAAGGTACAAAATGGAAACTTGCAGGCATTGTAGATGCCAAAACTGGAGTATTGAAAGAACTTGAACCGAAAGATTGTGAACAGTGTTATACTCTTACTTTTGATACAGATAGTACAGCATGGGGAAAATCCGTATTGAACACTATGTATATTAGACTTTTACCAAAACCATATATAAATATTATGACAGAAATTGATGATTCTGATAATGGTGATGTTCAACTATTCTATGATGCAATAAAAACAGTAGATACATATAAGGTTGGAAAAAATGAGTTACAGTTTTTTTATAATAAAAAGAAAAATTATTTACTTTATAAATTAATATAATTATGAAAAAAATTATATTACAAACCACAGCGATTTTGCTGATTTTAGCAGGAGTGGTTGCCTGCGGGAAAGAAAATGAAAACAATGAAATTAATACATTGAAAGGTACAAAATGGAAACTTGCAGGCATTGTAGATACCGAAACTGGAGTATTGAAAGAACTTGAACCGAAAGATTGTGAACAGTGTTATACGCTGGATTTTGATACGGACACTACGGCGCATGGACAATCTTCCTCGAATGATATAATTATTAATATATCTAAAATGCCTCCTACAATTGGTGGAACTAAAAGAAATGAGAGTGGTGATGGTCACTTATATATGGATTTGTGGTATGATGTAAATTCATATAATCGAGAAGATAACAAGTTAAAATTCTTTTATGAAAAAGATTCATATTTACTATTTAAAAAAATATAACAATGAAAAAAATTATATTACAAACCACAGCAATTTTGCTGATTTTAGCAGGAGTGGTTGCCTGCGGGAAGGAGGACGGAAATTGTCCGTATAAAATATATAACGAACCTAATGAACCCCTTTCATTGAAAGGTACAAAATGGAAACTTGCAGGATTTGTAGATGTGCAAATCTGTACTATGAAAACAGCAGAGCCTATTGGTGAACAATGTTACTTGTTAACATTTCATGAAGATGGTGTGATTAGTGGTTCAACATCAACCAATACATTTTTTGGTTCATACGAACTTGTTAACGGTTCAAATATCTCAATTAATTTAGGCAACATGACAGCAATCAATGAACTGTTTGATGGTTTGAGATACATAGATTGCATGAATAATGTAATTTCTTATATTTCATTCGATGAAAGATTAATATTATATTATAACCCAACAAATTATTTACTCTTTAATTCAAATATGCCATGAAAAAAATAATATTACAAACCACAGCAATTTTACTGATGTTAGCGGGAATAGTTGCCTGCGGGAAGGAAGAAAATGAAAAACACTCCACAGAAATTCCATTGACGGAATATTCTCTAACAAACACTAATTGTCAGTGGGTTAATCTTGATTACAATGGCAGTGTAATTGTAATCAACAGCAAAACAGAATTGGAAAAGTATATCACATGTACGGAGGGAACTTTTCCCGAAATAGACTTTGCTAAAAATACATTATTGATAGCATGTGGAAGCACAACAAATGGAATACAATATATACAGAAAAAATTCTTCAAAAAGATAAATATGTATATGTTAGAAATAGAAATAACATTAAATGACGCAACAGTTGCTCAACCTTGGATAGCTACATTAGTTACGAATAAATTAAGTGTAAATAACGTTGAATTAAATGTAATAACTATAAAAAATTGAGCATTATGAACAAGATATTTATAACAATTAAAAATAAAAAAGTTATGAAAAAAATTATATTGCAAACTACAGCAATTTTGCTGATTTTAGCAGGAGTGGTTGCCTGCGGGAAAGAAAATGCGGATATTGATATGTCCAAAATAGACTTTAGCAATATCGAAAATTTGTATGAACAGCCTTTGCCTGTTATTCAGAAAGCAGTACAGGGCAGGTGGAAATTGTATCAAACTTGCGGTGGAGATGCAGGATGTAGTTACCCTCCAAATACGTTTATTACGATAGCTTCCAATGAAATTATTTTGGAGAATATAGACTCTGGTGAATATATAGAAAATTCTTATTCGTGGAAAAATAAAAAAGTTGATGTATATGGTAAGACTATTAATTCGTATGTTCTGTGGCCGGGCGGAGCAGATGAAACAGCACAATCTGGCATGTATTTTTTAAGTATAAAAAGTGACACATTGGTATCTCGTAGCTGTTCTCTTACATCAGATTATACTGTTTTTGAATCTATCCATACTAAAGTTAAATAAATATTTACAATTTAAATTATACAATATGAAAGCAATAACTTATTTTGAAGTAATAATTCTATTATTATGTATAGGAACAACGACGAATTTTGGGCAATCTAAAATTGTTCACAAAGAAACCGATAATCGTAATAATGTTTCTTTTGTAAAATTTGCAACAGATACAATTATTCCGATAAAAGATGCAGCAAATTTGTTAAAAAAACTTCAGCCACAAGATAAAGATACCGATTACTGGGAACTTTTGAAGATGTAGGTGAAGTATCTGTTATAGCAAACATTTCGGAAGACGACGCATTAAAATCTGCCTTAAAACATATTGATGCCGAAATATATAAATGGCAAATATCCGAAGAGGAAAAATGGCTTAATGAAAATTTTAATGAAAGTTATATACCCAAAGGCGAGTTGGTGATAGTGAAAGATTTATTAAAAACAAACAGTATTTACCGTTTGGCATATAAATTTGATATTTATGCACATCATCCGATGAGCCGTAATTATGTTTGGGTGGATGCCATAACAGGAGAAGTGATTAATATAGAATCACGTATTCACTTCAGCAATGCCATGGGGACAGCCTTTACCCGTTACAGTGGAACAAGAACAATTACTACAGATTCTTACAGTGGTGGTTATCGGTTGAGAGAGACAAAAAATGGAGTTAATATATCAACATTCAATATGAATCATACAGGTAATTATACCTCTACTGATTTTACGGATAATGACAACAATTGGACGGCGGTAGAATACAATAATGCAAATAAAGATAATGCAGCATTAGAAGCACATTGGGGAACAGAAATGACCTATGAATATTTTAAAAATGTACATAATAGGAATAGTTGGAATGGCAGCAATGGTTCATTGTTAAGTTATGTCCATACTAATTTGATAGTATTAGGATTTCAGAATAATGCTAATGCTTTTTGGGATGGGCAACGTATGACGTACGGAGATTGTTATGGAACTGCACTTGATACTTATATTTGTTTGGACGTTATTGCTCACGAAATAGCTCATGGTATATGCCAAACGACAGCAAATCTTACATATCAAGGTGAGTCAGGAGCTATTAATGAAAGTTAAAGCGATATATGGGGTGCTTGCATTGAAAATTATGTAAATATAACTTATGGACTCAATAAAAATATATGGTTACATAGAGAAGAAACTGGTAGTGCGAATCGCAGTTTGTCTAATCCCAACCTTTATGGCGACCCTGATACATATCAAGGTAACAACTGGTATGCAGGCTCCAATACAAGTACTTATGTTCACACAAATAGTGGAGTTGGCAATTTCTGGTTTTTCTTGTTATCTCAAGGCGGCACAGGAACAAATGATTTAGGTAATGCTTATACGGTAATTGGTATTGGTATTGAAAAGGCTGCAAAAATTGTTTATAAAGCAGAAACTGCATATCTTACATCTTCCGCAAATTATACTCAATTTAGAAATGCCACTATTTCTGCTGCAACAAACATATACGGAGCAAACTCATCCGAAGTTATTGCAGTTACCAATGCATGGTATGCCGTAGGCGTGGGAAATAAATATGTTTATAATACTACCATTTCCGGAGCATCTCAAATGTGCGTGGGTTCTTCAGCAACATACACTGTGAACAACGCGCCAACAGGTTTTACATGGAGTTGCAGTTCAAATCTTACAAAAACATCAGGTTCAGAAAATACAGCGACATTCACAGCCCACAGCAAAAGTTCAGGTTGGGTAGGTATCCGAGTTGGAAATGTTGATATAGTTCGTAAAAATATTATCATAGGAACTCCAGCCGGAACTATTAGTGGTCCTTATGATTTGTCATGCAATTGTTTGGTGTATCCAACTCATCCCTGTAATTATAAAGTCAAGGCGATGTCTTTGTCAGAGTCAGTATCTTCAAATTATATCGAATGGCGAGTAATACCACCTACAGCAGAATTCATTTGGCTATATGTAGGAGAAAATCCTGTTGTCAGTTTTCTCGAAGTAGGAGATTATACAGTACAAATGAGATGGAAAGGAACATGCGGTTATAGCCAATATACAACTAAAACTATCAGAATACCTGAGAATTCCTTTTATTCCTATTCCGCCGCTTACC
>JAISNL010000124.1 GCA_031276235.1 Prevotellaceae bacterium
TTTAAAATCATTGTTTTTGTATTATATCCAATACTTGACAACTCTATTTGTTTAATATTGTTTGGTACAGAAAAAAATCCTTTAGCATTTGAATATGTTCCTCCTGCGGTATCAACAAATACAATGCTTGCATATTCTATCGGCTCGCGAGTTAGCGAATCTGCAACAAAAATTTTTCTGTTAGCTTGGGCAAGGCAACTGAAAAACAACAAGTTTGCAATAATAAAAATTAAAATATTTTTCATCATTTTTTGTGTAAAGGTATTAATTTATTTTTGAAAAAAAGGGCTGCCATGATACATAACAGCCCTCAATTCTACCAATCGCAGGTAGTTGAAAACGGATCGCTTTCGTCAATTACAATCCAAAAAACATAACTTTTGGTATAACAAGAAGCCATACCGCCAGTACATTCTGAACAGAACATTGTTGTACCCCAAAACCTACCTCCTTTGGTAGTTTCCATTTGATTTACTGTTAATTTTTTCATATCTGTAAAAATTAATTTATAAAAATATTTATCCGTCTTAACCGCCGGATAATTACGGTTTTATGTTGTTAGCAGTGTTTGTAAAAACACTGTAAAAATTATCCATACCATCATAGCAATGCCATAAAACAGGGCGGCAAATCCCAGCGACTTCAAATAACCGAATTTCGAGATGTACGAAAATCCCAATGCAAGAAACAATAAATGAATAATTTCAGTTATATTGATAATTTGTAAGGGATACATTATCCAATACGGATAATGGCTGTCTTTGAAAAAATATGCAAGCGACTGATAAAAATAATTGTTATCAATCATATTCCAGTCTTTTGAAATAACTCCTGTCGATTTTAATACAATAGAAACAAAATAGTTAAGCGCAAAAATAATTTGAGATTTAAGCGCAATACCAAAAAGTTCCGCAAATTTAATTTTATATTCGCGGCAAAGTGTTCCAAGGTTTAAGGCAAAGGCAATCAATAACGCAGGAACCATCACAATAGCAAAAACAATGAAATAATTAACCCATTCCAAAGCTTTATCGGAACGTATAAATTCAAGTAATTTATTCTGGTTGTCGTAATTGCCAGATAATGACTCTATATAAAACTTTTCGGTAAAAATAAATTTAAACTCAACGGTCAATGCAATAAAATATATTAGCACAATGATTATTAGTACAATCCATGTGTTTAACTTAAAGTAGTTTGTCAATATTTTAGTTATTTTGTTCAATTCGCAATATTTATTATACACAAAGCAACAAAAAATATATTATTCAAAAACAGTGTGTTTAAAACAATCTAATAAGTGTTTTAATTTACAAAATAAGTGTAGATAATTTATTAATAAGTGTATTTTCGCTTATAAATTTACAATAATTGCTTTAAAAAACTTCCATCTTCTAACAGAAATTTGCAATTCAATGCTGTTTTTTAATGTTATAACTCTTTTTTTGTTGTTTATAAATTTTATATATCTGGCATTCACAAGTATATTATGGTTTATCCGTATAAAACCGTATTCCGCCAGTTCCGCCTCAAAATCTTTAAGCAGTTTTGAGCAAGTAATTTTCTCGCTTTGAGTAAATATATCGCATATATACGCATCGCAAACAATATGGCTTATGTAGGAAACAATAATCTGTTTTGTAATATTCCTGCTTGTTATCATCAGTGATTTTGTATTTTGCATGTCGTAATTCATACTGTTTTAGGATTTTAATAAATGAAAAATCGTGAACTATTATTTGTTTACTGAGGTTCTGGAAATTACCTTGTCTATACAAAAGAAAAGCTCACGATTGTCGTGAGCGTCGCTTTTCATTCCTTATATAGACTTTGTTCGAAATTTTCCAGATTTCAGCAAACAAGGATAAGCTAACGCTTTTATGTTATTATTCTCTTTCTTTGAGAATTAAATATTTATTTTAATCATACTTTTTTCATAATATATTTATTGTTACTTTGTTATAATATTTACTTTTATTTATGAGGTTATTCATATATCTATAATTGTTTTCATTTCAAAATTACATATTCATTTTTTTCGATAAATACCAAATCGGCAAACGAGCCATTGCAAAACCGACTGCAAAAACAAACGCCAAGATTAAAAAAATATCACTGACGTGAATTTCAACAGGATAGGCGTCTATAATAAACATGTTCGGTAATTTTATGATCTTAAAATATTGCTGCGCCAAACACACAGTAATTCCACAAATCAAGCCAGTAATCGCTCCGCCAATTGCAATCATATAACCTTGATAATAAAATATTTGCCGTATTGTCCTATTATCCGAGCCAAGTATTTTCAACGTGCCTATATCTTTCTTTTTATCAACAATTAGCATGGAGATTAATCCAATTATGTTAAATGAAAAAAGAGTAATAATGAAAACCAGTATCACGTATATCGCATACTTTTCAGAAGATAACATTCTGTAAAGCGTTTCGTTTTGCTGGTATCGGTTTCTTACGTCAAAACCGTTTCCTGCAATGGCTTTGATTTCATTTTGAATGGAATTGATATTTGCAGTTGAATCAATTTTAATTTCAATTGCCGAAATTTCATTGTTTTCATAGTTTAAAATACTTTGAGCAAATTCAATAGGCACGAAAAAGTAATTATTGTCAAAAGTCTGTTCTATTGAAAAAATTCCTGCGGGATAAACATCGTCAATCGCCATTGCATCAAGCGGATTTGACATATTGACTTTTATTCCACGTTTGGGAATATACACTTTCAAAGGTGCAAGAAAATTCAGGTTAACTCCAAGCGTCTGCGCTATTCCTATCCCAATAACTGCCTGTGGCAAACCTGAATACCAGAGATTAAATTCGCCATTTGTAATAAATGAATATGCGCTGCTTTCGTCTATTCGCTTTCGTGTAATTCCAGATACATTTTCATAATTTTCGTCTATACCTTTCATTACTGCAATACTTTGCGCAGCTGGAATATTCACATAATCATTCTCAATTTTATAACTTATCAAAACATTTTCTTCCAAAATTTGCGAATAATCTAAAACGCCTTTCAGGTTTTTTATTTTTGCAAGCATGCATGAATCTGATACAAAGGTCTTTCCTTCTACTACCGATATACGAATATCGGGGCTGAATACTGAATATAATTTCTGAGTTAAAGTATCATAACCATTTGCTACTGATAATATTACAACAAGGGCAAACGTTCCTATAGCAATGCCGACAATGCTTATGTACGAAATAATGTTGATAACATTATGCGTTTTTTTTGCAAACAAATATCGGTGTGCTATAAAAACAGGAAATTTCATCTACATTTTTTTTATTTTTAACAATATAATGATATTTATTTTTTTAACAAACTTTCTATTTTTTCGACATAATCAAGAGAATCATCAATATTGAAAGTAATTTCGGGAACAATGCGCAACTGATTTTTTACTCGCTTTCCCACTTCCATCCGAATTGATTTTAGATTACGTGAAATGACTGTCATCACATTTTCAGCTTTGGATGATGGAAAAATACTTACAAAAACCTTTGCAAAACTCAAATCAGGGCTTATTCTCACTCCTGTAACCGAAATCATTGCGCCATTATAAGTTCTCATTCCCTGCTGCTGAAAAATTTCGCTTAAGTCTTTTTGCAATTGTCTTGCAACCTTTTGCTGACGTGTAGATTCTGCTTCCATATTCTTAATTTTATTTACAAAGATAATAAATAATAATTCAACATGGCAAATATAATATTTTGATTCCAGATAAATGTATAAAATCAAAAAATATCATAAAAAATAACATATTAAAGATAAAATTTAATTTTTAACAAATTTATTATATAAAATAATAATATAATTTATTATTTTTATCTATATTTTGTATAATTAATTATATTTATTAATTTTTAACTAAAATATTTATATTGTTTTAGTAATATTTTTTAATTTTGCACGATAAAAATTAATTATGTCAATAAAATTAGGAACAACAGCGCAAAGCGAAACAATGGTTGACATTGGAAATACAGCAATAAGCATTGGTTCAGGTAGTTTACCTGTATTTTCAACGCCATCTCTTGTTGCCCTTATGGAAAATGCAGCGACAAAATGTATTAATGATTGTTTCGATGAAACTCAGACTACGGTAGGAATTGCGCTGAATATAGAACATACGAGGGCTTCGGCTGCAGGAGAAAAAATTATTGCAAAAGCAACACTCGTTACTATCAATGGCAGAGAGCTTTTATTTAATGTAGAAGCATACGATAGCAAAGGGATAGTAGGGCATGGTTTACACAAGCGCTTTGTAATTAATATAGAAAATTTTATGAGAAAATTAAAATAAAAATACTAAAAATATCACAATTTAATGTTAATGGAATAAGTATATTAATATATTTACAATTTAAAAAATATTTTGAAAATGATAAAATTATTGGAATTACAGTTTAACCCGATTGAAGAAAATACATATATCGTTTATGATGAAACAGACGAGTGTATAATAATTGACGCAGGTTGCAGCAACGAGCATGAAAATAAAATTTTACAAAAAGCTATCGCTGATAAAAATCTAAAAGTAACAAAGTTAGTTTGCACTCACGGACACTTTGACCATATAATGGGAAACCGTTTTGTATGTGAAACCTATAAAATAGAAACATATATAAATAAAGAAGAACTAAACAATTTTGAACGAGTTACATCATACACTTCCTATTTTGGCATTAATATTGTTCCGCCGCCAATGCCGCACAATTTTTTAAACGATGGCGATGAAATAAAATTTGGCGTCAGTTCGCTTAAAGTCATTGCTACTCCAGGACACACTCGCGGCGGGATATGCTTATACAGCGCTGCCGACAAATTGCTGTTTAGCGGCGATACTCTCTTCGCTGGCAGCATCGGACGAACGGATTTACCCGGCGGCGACTATAATATGCTAATGAACAGCATTAAAAAACTTATGCAATTACCCGAAGATACTAATGTATTTTGCGGACACGGTACAAAAACGACAATAGGTTACGAAAAACTGACGAATCCCTTTATTACCGAAATGCAATAACCGTTTACTTAATTTTTAATCCCATAAAATAATGAAAAAATATATAATTTATTTAACATTCGTAATTTTTGCCTTACTGATATTAATTGTTTATAGTAATGGTAAAAACGGTGAAAACAATATTGCAGATACAATAACGAATAGCAATGATGAAAATGAACATAATCGTAATAATATTAATTCGCAAATTATAAAAGTTATACATGCCCCGGAATCGGCGTCTTTTGCAGGCGAAGAACTTCCGTTATCTTTAATCGATGTACGCGAATCACTTGAACGAGAACTTAATCAAATCGTTTATAGTCATAGTTCTACATTATTAACAATTAGATTATCAGGTCGTTACTTCGGAATCATTGATTCAATATTAGAAAAATACGGACTGCCTGCAGACTTTAAATATCTATGTGTTGCTGAAAGTAACTTACAAAATGCAATATCTCCGGCAAAAGCGGTTGGTTTCTGGCAATTTTTATCAGAAACAGGCAAATATTACAATCTTGAAATAAATGATGAAATAGATGAAAGATATAATATTGAAAAATCGACAGTTGCAGCATGCAGATATTTGAAAGAATCTTATGAAAAATATGGCAATTGGACGCTTTCCGCCGCTTCGTATAATATGGGAATGACAAATCTCAATAAAGCAATAGAAAACCAACAGGCAGATAGTTATTATGACTTAATGTTAAATCCGGAAACTATTCGTTACATTTATAGAATTGCAGCATATAAAATAATACTTTCCAATCCTGAACTATATGGATTTTATATATCTGAGAATGACAAATTTAAACCATTTAAATATTATGAAATAAGTGTAAATTATTCTATAAGCGATATTGCCAATTTTGCCAAAAATCATGATACAAATTATAAAATGATTAAACTTTTAAATCCATGGATACGCAAAAATACACTTACAAATCAGGCAAAAAAATCATATAAAATAAAAATTCCGACCGAAAAATTCAGAATTGCAGAATAACATATTAATTGACAATACAATAACACAAGTTATTTGAATGAAAAATTTAGATAAAATAAAAATTTAATGAAAATAGCAATTTTTAGTGTATGAAACATCAAATTTTAACCTCATTTTTTGTATTTTTAGCCTTATCAGGCTGTACAACAATTATGGAAGAAAAAATAAAACTATCTATTTCAGAGCAAATAGATAGATATCCAAAATCAACATTGCAAGATATTTATAAAAATTTTTATCAGGATTATTTTGGTTCAGAACATGCAATTCCAGATAAAAAAGATGTTGAAGACTATCTAATACATGAATTATCTGTAATGCAAGAATTTAATTATGATACAATCATTGAAAGAACAGGTTGGAGGCATAATTTTGTACGTATTCCTTTGTCATTGATAAAAAATGGGCAAATTCCGGCAGATGAATTATTACAGGCTTTCATTGAAAGTGCATCAAAAATAGATCGGCATAAAGCCGATAAATGGGTTGATGAATGGCATAATATTGTAAAAACTATTGAAAAAATGCATCTTGACATTGCCGACTTTGATAGCGATAAAGAAAAAATCGCAGAATTACTAAATCAAAATCCAAGAATTGCCTTGCATCACAGCAAAATTTTTAAAAATACGTATAATCCTCATTACAGAATTGTTGAAAAAACAATTTACAATAAACGACTTAAACCATTTATCAAACAATAACTTCTTGTTTTAATTAAAATTTATAAAGATAATATTATTGTATTATAAATCAAACAGATAGTAGACATTTATTTTTCGTATTATCAATCCAATTTTCAAATATATAATTTTTCATATAAAAAATATAGTAAATATCAATATTTCAAGTATAAATGACCGATACAATATTAAAAATTTATAAAAAATATTTAAAAAATAACAAAGTTTTCAAAAAAAATTACAACCTTTGTACCTGATAAATTAATAAATCATGAATGACAGTATTATATCATCAGCATCTGGCATTGCATATCAAACCAAATATCTGCTTACGGCAGATTCGATTCCTGTAAAAGAAAAACTTGATATGATTGCTAACGATTTTGTTCCTCAAATCATTAATTGGGGAATAAGTGCAGGATTAAAATTATTGGCGGCAATTATTATTCTTGTTGTCGGTTTTTGGATAGCAAAAAAAATAACAAAATTGATAGTCAAAGCATTAGAACATAATAATACAGATCGGCTATTGTGTACTTTTTTGCGATCAATATGCAATATTATGCTCAAAATCATAGTATTGGTAATTGCGATTCAGATTTTGGGAGTAGAAACGATGTCGTTTGCAGCAGTGCTTGCGGCTATCGGAGTTGGAATAGGCATGGCGCTTTCCGGAACTTTGCAGAACTTTGCGGGAGGAATTGTACTTTTACTATTTAAACCATTTAAAGTCAGCGATTTTATTGAATGTCAAAGTTTTTCCGGTACTATCATACAAATACATATTTTTATGACGGAAATAAAAACGCCTGACAATAAAATTATTTTTGTGCCAAATTCTACGCTGATAACTTCTCCGCTGACAAATTATACAAAAGAAGATATTCGCCGAATCGATATTGATTTCACCGTTGCATACGGCACAAATCTGAAACAGGCAAAAGAAATTATAGAAAACATAGCTGCCAGTGAAAGCGGAATTTTGCGCGAACCGTCAACAACAACTTTTGTGTCATCGCTTGCCGACAGTTCCGTTATAATTACTTTGCGATCGTGGGCAAAAACAGAAGATTACTGGACTGTTAAATACAATATGAACGAAAACGTTTACAACGCATTCAACGAAAAAGGTATTGACATTCCTTTTCCGCAGGTTACCGTTCACATGCAAAAATAATTGAATTGCGGTTTATATTATGTCTAATAAAAAATCCAATTAATTATATTATAATAAATTATAAATAAGTATTATATTATCAATACAATTAAATAAAATCACTGCACCAAAAGATTGCAGCCGCGAATATCGCTTGCCGTTAAACGCCCGATTATTTCAAAACTGCAGTCGGCATTTATTTTTCCCAAATCGTGAGTAGCAATGAACGAACATGAATTGCGATTTGCCAAATCAATGATATTCATTGCTCCGCTTGCATTTTTTGCCGAAATTTTGAACGGATTATGAACATCTCGAACAAGAATCTTCATCCATGGAGGACATAAAAATTTTCCGTTGCCTTTTGAATATGCCTGCGACAAAAGTTCTGTCATTCCATATTCCGAATGAATGTGCCGAATTCCAAAACCGCGACAAAGTTTTTCGTGCAATTTTGCTCTCGAAATTTCCTCTCTCCTACCCTTCATTCCGCCTGTTTCCATGACAATTAAATGAGGAAACTTAATACAATATTTTTCCACAAAATCAAGCAAGGCATAAGTTACGCCAATAAGAATAGTCGGCGTATTTTCATTTTTCAAAGCGCAAAGCGAATTATAAAGTTGACTGTGATTGTTCAAAAAAAATCCGCTATAAGCATTATTGCTTTTTTTTATCATATTTTCAACCATATACACAAGAGACGAACCCGTTCGCTCCAAATACGAAGGCAATAATCCTAATATTGCATAATTGTCGGGTTTGCCGTAAAATAAAGAAAATGCGCTGATAAAACTTTTTTCGTATAAATCAATATCCTCAATATAATGAAAACTTTGTCCTGTGCAGGTTGTGCTGCTGCTCGAAAAAATAATTTGCTCTTCTTTATCGGAACAGTAAACTTTTTTCGACTTGAACAATTCTATTGGTAAAAATGGAATTTCTTCTATTTTTTTTATGCTTTTAATATTGATATTTAATAGATTAATCCATTCACAATATGGCTTGCAATGTATTGTCTGATGATAAAAAGTATCCATACATGAATGGAAAAAATCATCATCGTTTTTTATTGAAAATATATCATAATTCATCATCCATTTTTATATTTTGTTCAACATCTGTTTCAAAAAATAAATATATTTGCGCTTCCCGCATCTGACAGATTTTTGTAATCTAAATTTGGCAAATCTTTTGAAATTATGTTACAAATGTATAAATAAAAAATCAAAACAAACCAAATTTTATACGGTTTCTGCTGCAGTCAAAAAAAATCACAAAATACTTTATTAAAATACAGATAAATCGTAATGCAAACAGATGTATTTCACTCTGTATTAGGCAGACTCGCCTCAAAATTAACATTTATAAAAAGGTAAGGCAAGGGTAAAAAAATATTTTAATATTTTTTAATAATAATATTTGTACAAGTTTTTAAAATCTTATTTAATTTTGTACAAAATCCATTATAACATTTTTATGATTGGATATATTTATAAATGAATCTTGCTGTAATAATGTGAACATTAACATTTAACATAATACGAATTTTAAACTTTTAAATCATAATGAATATGAAAAAAATCATATTTTGTTTGGCACTGTGCATTTTCAGCACAAGTGTATTTGCTCAAGAAAAATCAAATTTTCTTACAAAACTTTTTGATAATGGCTTTTTGATGACAATGGATTTCCGAACAGGAACCAATCCTTCGTTTAAAAAAACAAAAACATTCAGAACTTCGGACTGGATAATGGGCGTAGGTTACAATTTCAACGAATATCTGTCTGCACGTATTCCGATTGGAATAACGGGAGAGGCAATGTTTGAAGAAGATGGAGTAAGAGATTGGAAACAAACCGAAACGCTTGGACTGTGTTTGGGTTTTAACATAGATACCCGTATGGAGCTGAACATATCGGCAGGCAGCAGCATAAGCGGTGATAAAGATTGGAAATATACTTATTATGACGCAGGTATTAATCTTCATACAGGCGGTAAATATTGCAATGGAGCATTGGGTTTTGGTTTCCGTTTTTATGATGCTCGTAAAAATATTAAAAATCGAAATGCGGTTTATATTTCTCTTGGATTACGAATGAGTAAATAAAATTTAAATGAATCAATAAACAGTTCAAACAGCGGATAATAAATTGTTTGAACTGTTTATCGTATAAAAATCTTTAATAAACTTACACTTTTTGATTCAAACGGCATTACAAAATAACTTCTAAACAAAATTTCTTAAACACCGTTAGACTTTTTATGATTATTTTTTGTTGAATTTTCCGTTATAAATATATACCATCTTACATTATTTTTCAAATATTTTCACTATTAATTTATTTATATTTAATAAAATAATATAGATACAATTAACAACTGAAGATTAAAAATACGCTGCTTCCAAGCCAACAATTTCAGTGAGCAAATTATTTGCCAAACGACTTGCGCCTATTCTGAACAGTTTACTGTTTAGCCAGCTTTCGCCAAGTGTTAATTTTAATATGTTATAATATACAATGGCTTCGGCGGCAGTGGATATTCCGCCTGAAGGCTTTATTCCTACAAGCCGTCCGCTTTGCTCTTTGTAATCGCCAATGGCTTCGCACATTACGCATACGGCTTCGGGCGTTGCCGCATCATAAAATTTTCCTGTTGATGTTTTAATGAAATCGGCGCCTGCTTCCATTGCAAGCAATGCTGCTGTTCTAATCAACTGCAAATCTTTCAGCGCTCCAGTTTCGAGAATTACTTTTAGGCGAATATTGCCGATTGCTTTTTTTATTTGTTCTATTTCCTCATAAACAAAATCATAATCCTGCTCCAAAAAACGACCTATGGATATAACAATGTCAATTTCGTCCGCGCCGTTTTCAATTGCCAAAATACTTTCTTTGATTTTAACATCGACAAAGGTTTGTGAAGCCGGAAATCCTGCGGCAACAGATGCAATATTTACTTTTTTATCGGTAAGATATTTACGCACAGTATTTACCAAAGCAGGATAAACGCATATCGCCGACACATTAGGCAAATCGCGATAAACATTAGAGAAATTGCTGACTTTTTCTGCCATTTTTTTTACCTGAGATATTGTATCGGCTGCATTTAATGTAGTTAAATCAATGCTGTTGAAACATTGTTTCAGCGCTTCGGGGTTTATATTTTTTGCAGACTGTTTTGCGGCTTCAATTTTTGCTGATATTTGTTTTGCATCAACCGCAAGCGAATATTTTTGTGTAATTTTTTTCATATAATATACAATTTTATAATTTAATTATTTGTAATTTTTTAATTCATAGAAATACAGATGTTCACCTTTCTTTCATATTATGTATTTCCGTGTTACAAAACTTTCAAATACAAAAGTAAATATTTTTTTAATTATTTGTCCCGGTTTTGATAAGACTTTGCAGTTTTTTTCTTTTTCTAGAAAGTTTCTGTCCTTTCGTTTCGTATGATTTTAACGCTTTTACAGTTTAATTCTGTATATTTTGAGCAGAAATTATCATTCCGTCTTAATATGCTGTTGCGGTTTTCCTGTTGTTGAGTTGAAAGGCTCTGCATTTTCAACTTTGCGAAAACATTCCGCCGATGTAATTTTTAAAATTTATTTGCAGTATGTTTCTTTTTTGTAATTTTACCAATTAATAAATTTATTATTGAAATGAACAGCAAAACAGAATCAAAAGAAAACGAAGCTAAAACGCTTAATTTTATTGAAGAAATTGTAGAAAACGATTTGAAAACAGGCAAACATAAAAATATTCTTACACGTTTTCCGCCCGAACCAAACGGATATTTACATATCGGGCATGCAAAATCCATCTGCCTGAATTTCGGCATTGCGCAAAAATACGGAGGAAAAACAAATCTTCGTTTTGACGATACCAATCCTGTGAAAGAAGATACTGAATATGTTGATTCTATAAAAGAAGATGTTAGCTGGCTCGGATTTATCTGGGCAAATGAATTTTACGCATCCGACTATTTCGAACAACTATATGAATGGGCTTTGATGCTTGTAAAAAAAGGATTGGCTTACGTTGACGACCAGACGCAGGACGAAATTCGCCAAACGCGAGGAACAATAAACGTTGCAGGAACAGACAGCCCTTATCGCAACCGCAGCATAAACGAAAATATTGATTTGTTCAAACGTATGCGCAACGGAGAATTTGCAGACGGCACAAAAGTGCTGCGGGCAAAAATTGACATGGCGCATCCAAACATGCTTTTGCGAGACCCTATTTTATATCGAATAATTCATGCCGAACATCATAGAACAGGCAATAAATGGTGTATTTATCCAATGTACGATTACGCTCATGGACAATGCGATGCTATCGAAAAAATAACTCATTCCATTTGCACTCTTGAGTTTGATGTGCATCGTCCGCTTTACGACTGGTTTATCGAAAAACTTGCAATATTTCCATCTCATCAATACGAATTTGCACGCTTGAATCTTACCTACACCATAATGAGTAAACGCAAATTGCTGGAATTAGTGAAAAATAATTATGTTTCAGGTTGGAACGACCCGCGAATGCCTACAATTTGCGGAATACGCCGCAGAGGATATACGCCCGAAAGCATTCGCATGTTTGCCGAAAAAGTAGGAGTTGCCAAACGCGACAATGTTATTGATTTGTCATTGCTGGAATGGTGTTTGCGCGAAGATTTGAACAAACGCGCAAACCGCTACATGGCTGTATTAAATCCGCTGAAAGTTGTAATTACAAACTATCCCGATAACGAAACAGAAATTTTTGAAGTAATAAATAATCCTGAAGATGAAGATGCAGGCACGCATAAAATTCCTTTTTCCAAAACAATTTACATAGAAAGAGAGGATTTCATGGAAAATCCACCAAAAAAATATTTTCGTCTTTCGCCCGGAAATGAAGTGCGTTTACGCTACGCATATTTTATAAAATGTACAGATACAGTGAAAGATGAAAACGGAGAAATTACCGAAATTCACTGCACTTACGATCCAGCTTCACGCGGAGGAAATTCTCCAGACGGGCGCAAAGTACAAGGCACGCTGCACTGGGTATCGGCTCAACATGCAGTTCAAGCCGAAGTGCGCTTGTTCGACCGTCTGTTTACCGAACCTTTTATGGACAGTATCCCAGAAGACAAAGATTATAAGGACTTTTTGAATCCAGACTCACTGAAAACAATAACCGCTTTTATCGAACCTGAGTTGACAAAACTTAAAATTCTTGATAAAGTACAGTTTGAACGATTGGGATATTTTTGTGTTGATGAAGATTCAACCGCCAAAAAACCCGTATTCAATCGCACCGCAACACTCAAAGATACTTGGGCTAAAATAAATAAATAATATGAAAATAAAATATTTACTGTTTACATTTTGCGCTTTTTTATTTTATATATCCTGCTCGCAAAATACAATAAAAATATCGGGACGAGTTACGGATTTCAACGGAAATTCCATTGACAGTTGCAGTGTAGAAATATTTCATTCTGATTTTTCAACAGCATACGAAACTTATACCGACAAAAACGGTTACTATTCGATTGATAATGTCAAAAAAGGAAAATATATGGCGATAGCTGCTCTTCGCCTCAAAGAATATCCACGTGCAAATGCCGTTCCCGAAAACGATATGCGTTTGGAATATTGGGCGTGGAACATAATTGCCGAAGAAGATTTGACAATCAATCCGCGCTATCATCGGTTGGAACTTTACGGAACGAGTGCTTTTAAGATAGAAGGAGGCTACCACGAAATGATGATTTATGTGCGTCCGATGAGTTTATCCAAATATCTTTCATATTCAAAAGATGTGTATTTAGATAAATCAAAAGCAGAAAAAGAGGCAGATATTTCAATCGCTCCCGAACATTTCAAAGTCAAAGTCTTTATGGATGAACAGGAACTTCATATCAACTCAATACAACCAATAGAAGAATATGAAGGAAGCGAAAATTTATCAATTACAGGATATATTATTCAGGTAGATTTACCGAAAACCAAACCCGACAAACAATATTGCATCTTCAGAATTGAGGCTGAAAATACCGAACATAACGAAAAAGGTGAAAATCTATATTTTTACGAATTTAAAAATTACGAATAATTGAACTGTTAAATTAATATGTGCAAATTAGGTTAATTCGGTAGTGTCACAATGTACGAGATTACTATATTATTTATAATGTGCTATATTAGAATTAATTTATCAATCATTTCATTTATGCTGTATCTATCCAGATTATATATATAATAATTACTGAAATCATTAATTTTTAATTGATTTTTTAACATTTCTTGAAAAAAAATGATGTCCAATAATGTGTATTATTGGACATTTTCGGCGCAAAGGTAATTAAATTTTAATACGTTACAAATTTTGGAAAAATATTATTTGCCTGACAAATATATTTATGTTGTTGATAATGTTATGTTTAAAATGTCCAATAATACACATTATTGGACATCGATTATTAAATATTTCAAATTATTAAAATTTAAATTTTATGAAAAGATTATTTTTCATTGCAGTATTAATCTGCGGAGTTGCATTGTCAGCTCAATCACAAGA
>JAISNL010000069.1:0-5000 GCA_031276235.1 Prevotellaceae bacterium
GGTTATATTGCCGAAGTTATTTTTCCCGATGGACTTTTTACAACTTACCGCAAACAACTGAACCTTATCCAGCAAATGGACGGACAGGCTGAAATCATCACCAAAGACATGCGCCTGACAGAACAGTTCATACAGCCAATCAAAGCGCTGTTTGATAAAAGATAGTTTACGCAATAACTTATTTCAAACTCTGTATGGATAAAACGCACAGAATTATACTTTAATCCGTTTAAAATATGCTATAAACGCATCAATACCGATTCTATTATTTTTGGATAATATTCATATTCCAGTGCATGAATTTTTGCAGCAAGCGATTCTGGAGTTTCAATATCTGCAACTTTACATTTTGCCTGAAAAATAATAGCGCCATCATCATAATTTTCGTTCACGTAATGAATGGTAATGCCCGATTCTTTTTTGCCATCGGCAATCACTGCCTTGTGAACATTGTCGCCATACATTCCTCTGCCGCCATAATCCGGCAACAGGGCAGGATGAATATTCACTATCCTGTTTTTATATAGCCGTATTATGTTTTCTGGCACGAGCCACAAAAATCCGGCTAAAACTATTAAATCTATTTTATTATACAGCAATTTGTCAATAACATTGTTAGACTTATATAAATCGTTTCGCGAGAAAATAACGGAAGGAATGTTCAAATTGCTTGCACGCCGCAGTACATAAGCGGTTGGGAGGTTACACAACAACATTTTCACATTTATGCTTTCATTATTTTCAAAATATTTGATAATATTTTCGGCGTTGCTTCCTGAACCGGAAGCGAAAACAGCAATATTTTTAATTTTCAACATATTTATTTTCAATTCTTTAATTTTAAAAAGTTTCTATTTAAAAAATAATACTTATCTTTGCAGGCTGAAATTGTAACAAAGCCTCGTAATATGAGCTTGTAAAACAGTGTGCAATTTTAATATAAAATTTTGAAATAACATATTATTTAAACTAAATTATTAACTAAAACAAAAAGTTATGGCAGAAATTGTATCTAAGGTAACAGAAATTATCGTTGACAAATTAGGGGTTGACGAAAAACAGGTAACACCCGCAGCAAGTTTCACAAATGATCTTGGTGCGGATTCACTTGACACTGTTGAACTGATTATGGAATTTGAAAAGTCATTTGGCGTAACAATTCCAGATGAAGATGCGGAAAAAATCACAACCGTAGGCGATGCTATTGCTTACATTCAAAGTAAAACAGCTTAAATTGTAAAATTGGATTTATTTCAGAAAAGTAAATTTTGACAGAATTATGGAATTAAAAAGAGTTGTAGTAACAGGTATAGGAACAATAAACCCACTGGGAAACAATGTCAGCGATTTTTTTGACAGCCTGATAAAAGGCATAAGTGGCGCCGGCTTAATAACTTATTTTGATACCACCAATTTCAAAACGAAATTTGCTTGTGAAGTAAAAAATTACAATGCATCAGACTATTTCGACCGTAAAGAGGTTCGCAAACACGATTTATATTCTCAATTTGGCATGATTGCCGCCGACCAGGCAATTGAAGATGCAGGAATAAGTAAAGAATCGGCAGACCCTTTCAGAATCGGAGTTGTTTGGGCGTCAGGTATTGGAGGTATTCGTACTTTCTTTGATGAAGTAAAGGGCTTTCTTGAGGGTGGCGGAATACCTCGTTTTAGCCCTTTTTTTGTTCCAAAAATGATTGCCGACATTTGTGCAGGCTACATATCAATAAAGCACGGATTTTGCGGTCCAAATTATGCAACAGTCTCGGCATGTGCGTCATCAACGCATGCGCTTATAGAAGCAATGAATCACATTCGCCGCGGCAGAGCCATTATAATGGTAGCAGGAGGATCAGAATCAGCTGTTAACGAAGCTGGTGTAGGCGGATTCAACGCAATGCAGGCTCTATCGGTAAATAATGATAATTACAAAACAGCATCCCGACCGTTTGACAAAAACCGCGATGGCTTTGTAATCGGCGAAGGCGCAGCAGGACTTATTCTTGAAGAATATGAACACGCAAAAGCACGCGGAGCTAAGATATATGCCGAAGTAATGGGCGGCGGAATGTCAGCCGATGCATATCATCTTACAGCGCCTCATCCCGAAGGTCTCGGCGCGGCAAGCGTTATGCACACAGCACTAAGCGATTCAAATCTGAAAACAGATGACATTGACTATATTAACGTTCACGGAACATCAACGCCGCTTGGCGACATTGCCGAGTTGAAAGCAATACAAAAAGTATTTGGCGAACATGTTTCAAAAATTAGTATAAGTTCAACAAAATCAATGACGGGGCATCTACTCGGCGCTGCCGGTTCGCTGGAAGCTTTGGCTTGCATTTGCGCAATTCAAAATCAGATAATCCCTCCGACAATCAATTTTGAAACTCCGGATGAAGAAATAGATTACGAAAAGTTGAACCTTACGCTTAATAAAGCCCAACAGCGAAAGGTTAACATAACTTTAAGCAATACATTCGGATTCGGAGGACATAATGCAGCAATAATCCTTAAGAAATTAGATTAAACATTGATATCGTTTGTTAAATCTATAATAGTCAACTATTCCGACGATAAGCAATTATACAAAAGCTTAAGACAGATATTAGGAAAATATCCTAATAATATTGATTTGTATAAAATCGCGCTTACGCAAAGGTCAGACATAATTTACGACAAAAATCAACATCACAGAACCAACGAGCGTATGGAATATTTAGGCGATGCTATCGTAGGAAGCATAGTTGCCGAATATCTGTTCACGCAATTTCCTAACAAACAGGAAGGATTTCTTACAAAAATGCGGGCAAAAATAGTAAGCCGTAAAAGTTTAAACTCATTGTCGCAACAAAGCGGACTCATGAAATTAATAACCAAGCATCAATCGCGCAACAAACGCGCGAAAGGAGCGGCTGGAAATATATTTGAAGCTATACACGGCGCAATGTTGCTTGATTTTGGATATGAAATAACAAAAAAAATATTTATCAATCAATTTCTCAAATTCATTGATATAGACAAATTAGTAGAAGAAGAGGTTGATTACAAAAGCAAAATACTTGAATGGGGACAGAAACACAGAACCAAACTTGCTTTTGAATGTTATGAAGAATCCAACATTCCGTGCGCAAATCGGTTTAGAGCGATATTATTCGACGGAGATACAATTCTCGGCGAAGGTTACGGCGCATCTAAAAAAGAAGCCGAACAAGCCGCATCAAAACAAGTACTGTTCAGCGGCAAAATTGATATGAACTTTATCATTATTTAGTTGTTCGGTACATCAATAAAATATTTTTTCTTTATTTCTATCAGTCAACACACATTTTGCTAATACATTATTTTCTGGATTAGCTGAGTCTAACTACACTTCTTTCGGTACAGTTTCCTTCCTTGCCGTACAGTGAATGACAACATTTTTTCACATATTTATTATAATGTTTCCATTACATATAAAAATATATTAACTTTGCCGTCAATTACATTAACCTTTTAAAAAGTTTATTATGAAAAGAATCTTATTATTATGCTCTTTATGTATTGCCGCTTGGGCAAACGCACAACCGGCAAACCCCGACTGGTCGCTTCCGTTAGAAGGAAAACCGACACAAATTTTAATACACAATTTCACCGGTATTCCGGTAGTAGAAACATCCGAATCTTATTACGGCGTAAACTATATTGCCGGCGAAGTATTATGGAAATTCAAAAAAACATCCGGTCTATTTAATGAAATACCGCTTACTCCTTATGCAACGGTCAACGGCATGTTTATTGATGTGGAAACAGGGAAAATACTGTTTGGCGCAGATTCGGCAACAAAAGTTGTACATATCGAAGATACAGATATCATCCCCGAAACTTTTGTACTTTTGGTTAAAGCAGCTTCTCCCGGCAGAATAATAAAATTACATTGCGTAGATTTGGAAAAAAGCGAACTGATGTGGACTGCCGAACTGGAAAAGGAAAGCGTTATGAAGAATATCGGCAGAATTACGGGCGTGAGTTCGTTTGGCGTGTTTGATGTGTTTGAACCCAAAGTTACATCAACAAAAGACATTGTTTACAAGCACGGCAAAAAACTGTATCTGATAAACGGCAAAGATGGCAACATTATTTGGGAAAACGAATGCAATCCGGGTACGTTCTTCATGGACGGCAAAGAAGAACATTTGATGACAGTTGATCAGAGCGGAGGTTTGCTGTCGCTGTCAACAGCATCAATCGGTAAAAAAGTTTCGGCTATTGACTTGAAAACAGGAAAAAACCTGTGGAAAAAACCTGTAGAAATTGCCGATAATTTTGTAAAACAAATTCAAATTGATGACGAAAATGTATTGATTGCAGGAAAAGATGGTTTTAATATTTATAAATATTCCACAGGTGAGAAATTGTGGAAAAAAGATTATGAAGCCAAAAAACTCAAAGATGTAACTGTTGAAGAAGAAGGATATGAAGTTTTTTACGGAAATAAAACAATGCTGGTTAACAAAGTATCGGGAAAAAACGTATGGAAAAAACCCTTTGAAATAGATTTGGACAATGAAGACGATGATGTATTAAAAAAAGAATATGAGAAAGGCTATCTGATTTTAGGCGTAGACGCACGGTTTGTTGATAAGGAGAAAGGGAAAAAAATATGGCGGCTGGGTTTTGGCGAAAAAAGAAAAATAGCATTCGACGATAAAAACAAAAAAGTTGCAATAATTGACTGGAAAAGATTTTATTTATTTAATCCCGATGAATTGACTAAAAGACCGGAAAAAATAAACAACTTAGACATCGAAAAACCCGAAGAAATATATCTTTTTGAAACACACGACAAAGGTTATTTTATACAGGGAATGAATGAATATTTCTTTTTGAATACCGACGGCGAACTGCTGGCGCATAAATATTTTAAACAACTGGAAACCGACCAATTAGAAAAAACGCTACTCTCATTCGGCACTGTGATAACAGGAGTGATGTCGTCAAACGTAACAATCGGCGGC
>JAISNL010000142.1 GCA_031276235.1 Prevotellaceae bacterium
CATTGCTAATACACAACTTCTCGATTTGCGACGAAAAATGTCGGCTAATCATGAAAACCAGTATTCAGAAGAGTTGCAACTGTATCAACGCGCAGTTAATCAGCACAAAAACGACAAAAATAAAGTTTACAGTACTCACAAGCCGTTTACAGGTTGCATATCCAAAGGTAAACCGCACAAAAAGTATGAATTTGGAAATAAAGTGAGCATTATTACATTAGGGGAAAGGAATTAGATTTGCGAACGGCATTTTTGTGCCTATGACGGTGATAATATTTTTCTTTCCCTTTGTTCTGTCGTTTGTTATTATTATTTTTTTTGCATTTTTATTTCCTCGAATTTAGTGTTTATTTTTTTGTACAAACATAGGAGACGTTTTATTATTTTCGGGCGAAAAATTTTTCGCCCCTGCATTTTCAACTGTCAACAAGTTTTTTATACTTGAATTTATGTGGGGTAATATCGCCAAGCCTTCTTTTTTTATTTTCTTCATATTCGGAATATCCACCTTCAAAAAAATAAACCTGCGAATCGCCTTCAAATGCGAGTATATGGGTTGCTATGCGGTCTAAAAACCAGCGGTCGTGTGAAATTATTACGGCACAGCCTGCAAAGTTTTCCAGCCCTTCTTCCAAAGCGCGAAGCGTGTTTATATCAATGTCGTTTGTAGGTTCGTCAAGCAGCAGCACATTGCCTTCGTCTTTAAGGGTAAGCGCCAAATGCAAGCGATTGCGTTCGCCTCCCGACAATACTCCGCAAAGTTTTTCCTGGTCGGCGCCGCTGAAGTTGAATCGTGAAACATAAGCGCGTGCATTTATTTCGCGGTTGCCAAGTTTAATTATTTCGCTGTTTTCGGATATTGTTTCAAATACTGTTCTGTTGGGGTCTATTTTTTTATGTTGCTGGTCAACATAAGAAATTTTTACTGTTTCGCCTGTTGTGAAGTCGCCTTCGTCTGGTTTTTCAAATCCCATAATCAGCCGCATTATTGTAGTTTTGCCCGCTCCGTTTGGTCCTATCACGCCAACTATTCCTGTGGGCGGCAACGAGAAATTAAGATTTTCAAACAGCACTCTGTTGCCGTATGATTTTTTTACGTTTACGGCTTCAATCACTTTGTTTCCCAGTCGTGGTCCGTTGGGTATGAATATTTCGAGCCGTTCTTCTTTCTGTTTAGAGTCTTCGTTCAGCATTTTATCGTATGCCGACAGTCTGGCTTTTGCTTTTGCATGGCGTGCTTTGGGCGTCATTCTCACCCATTCGAGTTCGCGTTCAAGGGTTTTACGGCGTTTGCTTTCCTGCTTTTCTTCCTGTTCAAGTCGTTTTGTTTTCTGTTCGAGCCACGATGAGTAATTGCCTTTCCACGGGATGCCTTCGCCTCTGTCGAGTTCGAGAATCCAGCCTGCTACGTTATCAAGAAAATAGCGGTCGTGAGTTACGGCAATAACTGTTCCTTTGTATTGCTGCAAGTGCATTTCGAGCCACTGTATCGACTCGGCATCCAAATGGTTTGTAGGTTCGTCGAGTAAAAGCACATCCGGTTCTTTTAGCAGTAATCGGCAAAGAGCCACTCTGCGGCGTTCTCCTCCCGAAAGTACGGCTATTTTTTGATTTTCATCAGGGCATCGCAAAGCGTCCATTGCGCGTTCAAGTTTGCTGTCGAGTTCCCATCCGTTTACCTGCTCAATTTTTTCTGTAAGTTCGCCCTGCCTTTCGATAAGGGCGTTCATCCTGTCTGCATCTTCAAGTATTTCGGGTTCTGCAAATGCTGCATTGATGCGTTCATATTCATTGAGCAAATCTACTACATCCTGCACGCCTTCCTGCACGGTTTCCTTTACGGTTTTGTTGTCGTTGAGTTGAGGCTCCTGCTCCAGATAGCCTACAGAATATCCGGGCGCAAAAACTACTTCGCCCTGTATGGATTTGTCTATGCCTGCAATGATTTTCAGCAAACTTGATTTTCCCGAACCGTTAAGTCCTATAATACCTATTTTGGCTCCATAAAAGAATGACAGGTAAATGTTTTTTAATACCTGTTTTTGCGGCGGATATATTTTGTTTACTCCGACCATCGAAAAGATTATTTTTTCGTCTGCCATGTTTATTATTTTTATTTGTGTATATTTAATTCCGTTGGTTGCCCGTCTGGCGCATATTCAACAAGTTCGCATATTTCTGATGTTCCTGTTTCGTATATTATAAAGAACCTGTTTGGATATTTCATACTTATAATATTGAGATAACTTTCTAAAGTGTTTATATATTGACCTGTATTTGCCTGTGGATTGGTGCGTATGCGCGGAAGGATTATATATTTAATATTTCTGTTTTCAATGTGGCGCAGCAGTTCGTCTGGACTGTGGATGCTGATTTTTGACTGCGTTTCGATACATGAGTTTTTGAACCCGACTGCATCAAACGAATATTTTATGCCTGAACTTTGCAGTTCTGTTATTATTTCTTCGGTTGCAGCGCTGTCGATAATGCACAAATATGCTCCATTGTATATATCGCCGTTTAGATTTATGCTGCCAACAATTACCCTGTCTATGAATGTCGCTAATTTTGGAACATAGCCTTTGGTTACATCTACAATCAGTATTGATTTTCCCTGTGGGGCAGTTGCGGGCAGCGAATCGGCAGGCTGTGATGGCACAGAAAAAAGTCCTTCAAACGTGCGACCTGTATAAATGTACGAAATACTTGGTTTGCGGCTTGCAATTTTTATGCTTTTATCAATATTTTTGTCTGCCCACTGCGACATTAATATAAAATTTTGCCAGTCGGGAGTTAGTCCTGCAAGCCTGTCTGCGCCTAAATTACGCTGAAGTATGGGAAAACTTGTTTTTATTTTTTTGCCTGAATGAGATAAATTTCCAATGAGCATTATTATTATTATTAAAGGATATGCAAATCGGAACGGACGCAGTTTTTGGGTTGTGAACAGGTAAAATATACCGCCAATCAAAAACAGAAGCATCAGAGGATAATATATCATTATGAAGCGGTCTTGTTCCCAGTTGCTTTGCAGTATTATGAAACTTGCAAAATTCATTATTCCTGCATACAGCCCTGTAAACAGCAGAGCTTTGTTTTTTTTGAAAACCGCTACCAAACAAACAACAAACAGGATATAGACAAGTATGGTTAAAACAGGCGCAAGCGTTTGTGTGTTTTCGGGTCGCAAACCCATAAACTTGTAGAGAAAACTTGACAGATAAATGTTTGAATTTTGTATCAGCCGAATGGCAAAACCCGCCAAATCTTCCATGCCCTGATTTGGGTTGTAAAAATTTTTTGCCAAATAGAATTTTATATCATAAGCCGAGCCGGCTTGAGACCATGCAATGCCTTTGAATATTTGAAATGCAAAAAACATAACTGCGGATGCCAGCAGTGTAAAAAACATGTCTTTCCATCGCCTGTTTATTGTAAAATATAAAATTACAACTCCCAAAACCATAAATCCTATGCTTCGCGTTAAACCTAATGCCAGCACAAAGCTACCGAGTATCAAATATTTGCGCCAGTCATGTTTCAGGCTGTATTGTTTTTCTTCATCGCGGAGAAAATATTTTGCAAAAAAATAAATAAACAGCGCCTGTACAAGCATAAACAGAGGTTCGCTGTATGTGTAGCTTGCGTAGAAAAACACATACGAACAAACGCTTACAAGCAAAAGAGCAGGAATAAGAATTATCGCTTTTACATTATCGCAAAAACTTTTGTACAACAACCAAATTGACAGCAAAATAAAAACAGCCGACAATGATTTGAGCAAAATCAAATTAACTCCGAATATCAGAACGAAAGGCGACAGTATAATCGGATAAAGCGGACCTCTGAATCCGGGAAAGGTAAAATCATGGCAAAATCTGTCGGCATTAAAAACATAATCGCAGTCATCGCCGCTTAAACTCGCCTTTGTGTCAAACAGTAAAACGCTCATCACAATGCCTGTTATCATAATTATCCACAAAAATGTTTTTCTGTTGTTTTCAAAAAAAGTATTTGCCGATTCAAAAGGTGATAGATTTTGTTTTTTCTTTTGCTGTTTCATATATTGCCTGCTTTTAATTGAAAATATTGAATTTTATTAATTTCATTTTTTGCAAACGGTATGCAAATGCAACGCCAAGCACTCCTAATCCGTATTTAACGCTTCTGGCAAAATTGATTGACGATGCTTCTTTGAAATATTTTGTAGGGCAACTGATTTCGCCTATATTGTAGCCTTTATAAAATATTTGCGCCAGCATTTGATTGTCGAAAACAAAATCATCCGAATTTTTATTATAGTCAACCGACTGCAAAACGTTTTTTGTAAACGCTCTGTATCCCGTATGGTATTCGCTTAATTTTTGCCACATTAAAAAGTTTTGTATTAAGGTCAATATTCTGTTTGCATAATATTTGTAACGTGGCATTCCGCCTTTTATTGCGCTTCTGCCCAAAATGCGCGATGCAATTACAACATCGTACAGTCCGTTTGCAATCATATAACAAATCGGCTGCATTAGCAGCGGAGTATATTGATAATCGGGATGCAGCATAACAACAATGTCCGAATTTATTTCAAGCGCCTTGTTATAGCATGTTTTTTGATTGCCGCCGTAGCCTTTGTTTCTATTATGTTCTACAATATATTTTATTCCCAGTTCACGGGCAAGTTCAATAGTTTTATCACTGCTGGCATCGTCCACCAGAATAATATTATCTACAATATCAAACGGAATTTCTGCACAGGTTTGCCTTAATGTTTGTTCGGCATTATATGCCGGCATTACTATTGTTATTATTTTTCCGTTAATCATTTGTACTGATATTTTTGTGCAAAATTAATTATCTTTGTTCAATTAAACTAATATTTGGAATGAAAAAAGTATCGTTTTTAATTATTTTACCTGTTTTATTTATATTCGCATCATGCGGCGGCAATAAGGAAAAAAAGTACATATCAATCTCTGATAAAGCCTTGGGAACGTTTTACAATATTACATATTTTGACGAAAACGGCAGAAACCTGCAACCTGCAATAGATTCGCTTTTAAACAGGTTCGACATGTCGCTTTCGGCATACAATCCCAATTCAATAATATCGAAAGTAAACCAAAACATTGATGTGGAACTTGACGAATGGTTTCAAAATGTTTTTGCGAAGGCGAAATATTTTTACGAAATCACAGACGGAGCGTTTGATATTTCAGCCTCTCCACTGTTTTCGGCATGGGGTTTCGGTTTCGGAAACAAGGAAAAAATTACGCCAGAACTTATTGACAGTCTGAAACAGTTCACAGGAATGGAAAAAATAAATATTGTAGATGGAAAAACCGTAAAATCAGACCCGCGCGTGAATATCAATGCCAATGCGCTTGCCAAAGGATATGCTGTTGATGTTGTCGCCAATTTTTTGCTGTCGCTGCAAATAAAAAACTTTTTGATTGAAATAGGCGGAGAAATTTCAGTAAGAGGAAAAAATAAAGACGGCGAAAACTGGAAAATAGGAATAGACAAGCCCGGAGATGGAAACTTCAATGTCGGCGAAACCCTGATTAATACAATACAACTGACGGATAAAGCAATTGCTACTTCGGGCAATTACCGTCAATTTTACATTGACGGCGGTAAAAAGTACGCTCACACAATCGATCCCCTAACAGGCTATCCCGTGCAGCATTCGCTGTTGAGTGCTACCGTAGTTGCCGCCGATTGCATGAGCGCCGATGCCGCAGCAACATCGCTAATGGTGATGGGAATTGAAAAAGCCAAAACATTTCTCAACAAACATCCCGAATATCAGGCATATTTGATTTACGAAGAAAACGATGAATATAAAGAATACAGCAACATCGCCGATAATTAGAACCGTTGAAAGGGTACGGGCGAAAAATTTTTCGCCCCTGCTGTCACGTCCTAAAAAAAGTTGACATGTTTGTCATGTCCTACTATAGGTTGACATGACAGTTTGTACTTCATTTTGTACCTCCGTTTTTAATTGTTAATTTTATATGATGTAAAGTTAATAGTTTTTATTGTATTTTCTAAAACTTTTATTTATATGTTATAGATTTGTTATTATATGATACGATGTTACTGCGTAATGTATCTGCTATCGGTACACATTTCGTTTTTGTTTTTTTTCCATATTTTATTTTCCTCTTGTTGTCCTCAATAAGTCTTTTGTTAAAATAAATCATCTGAAATGAACATGTATCGCTATCGTCTATAACATAAGTATCATCGTCAGTCGCCATGCCAAATTCTGATTCATATAATTGATTAAGATATATTGTAATCTGGCTATTTATACTGTCGTTAGGCAATATTGCCTCATGTTTCAGACATGGAAAACATGAGAAAGGATTACTTATGTGCAATGATATTTCATTATTGACTGTTAATAAAACAGACATATTCAATAAATAAGGGATAGTACTCCAGCCTTCGCCCAAATAAATATGATGACATTCATCTGTATTATTTTTTATTGAATAATAAAGAGTTAATTTATCATCATTTATTTCGCAGTTATATATTTTTAATTCAAAATTTTGTGCAGGAAATAAAATATTCCATAAGCACAGTAATATTACTGATTTCATAATTATCTAAAATTTAATTTTTGTTTATGCGCCCGCCGCAGGCAATACTTGCACTTGCCGCAAATGTATTGGCAGCAAAGGCAAGTATTACCGTTATGAGGGCGAGTTTTTTCATAGTACAAAATTAGAACTTTTAGCTTGCAAATATGATTTTATGATATAATTTCTTTTTCCGTTTTATCTTTAATAAACGGCTATTTTTATATCTAATTTCAATCTTATTAGTAGAAAATGTTCTGATTTTAAAATTAAATATTAAACTGTATTGACCTCTGTAAAGTTTAGTGTTATTTATCGAATCAATATCATTTGTTGTATTGACAATTTTTATATTGTCGTAAAATATTCTTTTTTTATTTCTATAAAAATGAAAATCATTAATATCTGCCGAATCTTTAACTGTACATGAAATAACAATGCAATAATCTTTTTTCTTATTATCCGATAAATATGTGAAAGGATATAAAAGATTAGGGATGACAGGCATATAAGGAAGTCCCATCAATATTATTTTACCTCCAAGAAAAACGTCTATTCTAAATTTTACAGAATCAATAGTATAACAGCAATTGTTTTTTGAAACAATATTTATCACATCTGCTTCATTATATACTTTATCCAATATTTTTTCTTTTTGATTGTTGCATAATTCAGTTGTAAATGTAGAATATTGATTGATAACAGAGCATGATTGCAATGACATGAAAAATATAATTACGATTATCACAGTATGTTTAATAAACTTTTTCATAGTTTTAATAATTTTATTTTACACCAAGAACTCCTTGGTACACACTGTCAAAAAGAAGATGTAACACAGGAAACATTATCACATCAAAATGGTCATAATGGATATTAAAATATTGTTCTGGAATAAGCCCATTAGTTTCTAAATTCAAACGATATGCATGTTTACCAATCATTATATCTGTGCTATTTCGAATATGAAGTTTCCCTGCTTTAATGATAGCATTTGGATCAAAATCTTTTGCTCTCAAACTAAAAGGAAGTTCAGTATCATCGACTATCTGATAACTTTTTAATTTATTCCATAAAGAATGGCTTATGTCATCAGCATATTCATTTGTTTTAATGGCTTTTAGCCCATAATTTTTTAATCTTTGAATCTCTTCCTTTGTTAATCCTAATTCATTTTCCATATATCTACGCTCTGCTCCTTTTTTTCTTATATATTCACCCAATTCATTTCCTAAAAATCCTGCTACTCCAATAGCAAAACCATTCCAAAATTTACCGCCTTGAATTTCTGCAAATGTATTGGCAGCAAAGGCAAGTATTACCGTTATGAGGACGAGTTTTTTCATAGAGAAAATAGTTGCCATTTACTCTTCAGGTGGATATACTACCGTCCAGTTCATGCGATTCAAATCTTCCAATGTTAGCAAATATTGATGCAATACAGGAACATATTTTTGAAATGTATCACATGGCTCTGCACGATATTGATCATAAGCCTTTCCGCTTCCTATCATTATGTTTAAAATTTGCCCTTTATCCAAATAATATTCCCATCCAGATGGTCTTATAGGTGATTCACAATATCTAAAAGAATCTGCTTGAATTGCAATTGAAATAAATCCATGCTCATAACAACGGAGCGAGGACAATGTTGTTATATTTTCAACCCATTCTTGATATACAATCTTCTCATGTGATTTATTAATTATAGTGATATATTCATGTGCATTATCATATTTTCTGCACATTGCTGCAACAAATACAATGATTAATAATGTTGCTAATGTTGTAATTTTAATTGTTTTCATATAAAT
>JAISNL010000047.1 GCA_031276235.1 Prevotellaceae bacterium
TTTTATAGGTTATAAAACTCAGGAAATTACTGTAAGCAGCCGCAGCATTATTGACGTTCTGCTTGAACCGGATGTAACACAGATAGAAGAATCATTTGTTGTGGCTTACGGTACGGCAACCAAAGGAAGTTATTCAGGCGCGGCGAATGTTATAAAAGCTGATAAAATACAGGATGTTCCTGTTATCAATTTTGAACAGGCGCTGGTTGGAAATACTCCCGGTATTATGATAAACAACTCATCTGGTCTTCCCGGTTCGTTTCCCGAAATACGAATCCGCGGCGTAGGTTCGATGAATGCAGGAAACGACCCGCTTTACGTTATTGATGGAGTGCCGGCTACCAGCGGAGACCTTTCAACAGCCAATACGTTGACAAGTACAATGAATTTCTTAAATCCCGGCGACATTGAAAGCGTAACCATATTGAAAGATGCTGCTGCAGCTTCGCTCTACGGTTCGCGTGCCGCCAACGGAGTTGTGCTTATTACGACAAAGAAAGGAAAAGCAGGTAAAACGCAGTTCCGCTTTAAAGCTGACATGGCTTTGTCTGATTTTGCCTTTGACAATTATCCTTTGGCTTCAGATGCCGAAACGGAAATGCTTCACAGAGAAGCATGGACAAACTACGGTTCTGTTCAATTAGGATATACGGGAACTCAACTTGAAGATTACGCAAATGCGCAGGTGGAAAAATATTATCCGTCAAAAAAAGACGAATATATTTATGTTGACTGGAAAGATGTGCTATTCCAAACGGCAATCAGTCATAATTATGAATTAAGCGTGTCAGGCGGAGATGACAGGACGCGTTTCCTTTTGTCGGGCGCTTACAACAAAAACGAAGCCGTAACAAAAGGAAGGTATTTTGACAGGATAACTGCCAATTTGAATTTGGAGCATAAAGTAAATAAACGGCTGAACATAGGCATAGGAATTCAATTTTCCAATACCGATCAGATAGGTCATCAGGAAGGAGATGCCTCATACGATAATCCATGGTGGGCTGCTTACGGATTTCTTACTTTGCGCTGGCCTGCCTATAATGCTGATGGAACTTACTGGAAAGGCTTTAATAACGGTGAAGATCCTTACGATCCTAATAATTCAAGTTACAGAAATCCTCTTATTAACAACGAAACGCAGATAACGCAGTCTGCCCAAACGCGACTTTTGATGAAGCCATGGGCAGAAGTGAATATTATCGAAGGTTTGAAGGCAAAAACAATTTTTGGCTACGATGGAATATACATTCACGACAAATTCGGATGGCTGCCCGAACATGCTAACGGGCAGGCTTACGGAGATGGATTTTTGACGATAAAAAAACATGAATACCTGAAATTGGTTTCATCAAGCACTTTAAACTATAACAAAACTTTTGCCAATGACCATAATTTTAGCGCAATGCTTGGCTGGGAAGCCGAAAAACAGACAAATTACCACGACTATATGGGAAAGGCAGACATGATAAGCACAAGCGTTATATCAATGAGCCTTATGACTAACGTTTACGGCGATGTTACCGACTATGACGATGAATCAGCCCTGCTGTCGCTTATCAGCAGCGTGAATTATAATTACAAGTCCAAATACTTTTTCACCGCTACATACCGAAGAGATGGTTCTTCACGACTGTCGGAAAACAATCGCTGGGGAGATTTCTGGTCGGTTTCGGGTTCGTGGAAAGTTACAAATGAACAGTTTATGAAGAATATCAGTTGGATAAACGATTTGCGGTTAAGAGCCTCATACGGTATTAGCGGAACTTTACCTACGAGCTGGTATTATTATAAACCTTTTTATGATTTTTACGTATATGGAACAAACGGAGCGCTGTTTATTGCATCAGCCAACAATCCGGAACTGACATGGGAAAAGAATATCAGTACCAATATCGCTGTTGAAACGCGGCTGTTTGACAGGGTAGGCTTTTCTGCCGATTTCTATATAAAACGCACAAAAGATCTTTTAATGAATGCATCTACAACTGCAATTTCAGGATTTACCACATATCTGCGCAATATAGGTTCAATAGAAAATAAAGGATTGGAACTGGATATTAATGTAGATATTATCAAAAACAAAGATATTACATGGACGGCAGGAATTAACTGGACTACCAATAAAAACCGAATAACCCAAATGGCGTACGAAGGCGAAGAAATCATTGATGGTTCGTATATTATTAAAGAAGGATATTCGTTCAATCAGTACCGCACCAGAGAATATGCAGGCGTGAATCCCGAAACAGGTCAGGTACAGTTTTACAGAAACAATAAACTTGCAGATGGAACGTACAATAAAGAAATAGTAAATTCGGCAAGTAATGCAAATAATATCATAATAGAAGGCAAAACAGGCGATCCAAAAGGATTTGGCGGAATAAATACAAACTTTCGCTACAAAAATTTAAGCGTAGCATTGGGATTCAATTATATGTACGGACATTACGTGTTCGACCAGCATCAAGACCAGATAGCAGTTGACGGCGGTACAAGCTATTACAAACCCATCGGCAAGGAACAGTTGAGAAGATGGCAAAAACCCGGCGACATTACTGATGTGCCGCGAAGAATGCCTGGAGACAGAGCTGGCTACTACAACTCATCGAGAATGTTGCTGAAAGGCGATTTTATACGCCTCAAAAATATAACCGTTTCGTACAATCTTCCCAGAGAATTGAGCAAAAAAATAAGTTTGGAAGATGTAAGAATTTATGCCGCAGGCAATAATATTTTTGCCATTACAGGCTTGTATTTTGACCCCGAATTTCCTGATGCAAGGGGATTCGCATACAGACAAACTCCGCCAATACGGACAATATCTTTCGGAATAGAAATTTCTTTTTAATTTTAAATTAGTTTTAATATGAAAAAATATAATATAAACACAGGATTACTGATATTAATCACTTCGGTGATAATGTTTACTTCATGTTCGGATTTTCTCAATACAAATCCTACAGACAGGCTGCCTGTCGATCAGGTAAGAACCCTGAAAGATGCAGAAAAAATTGTTACAGGATTTTATTATTCCATGAAATGGAACGATTACTACGGCACCCCGCTAATGCTGCTTGGCGAAAGCCGTGGCGACGACCTAAGACCGCGTCTTGAATCAGGCGGATACCAGCAAATTTACAATTACGAATTTACGCCTTCAAACTATTCATACAGCGGCATTTGGGCTGTAGCATACAATGTAATAATGAATACCAATACGCTCTTAAATTCTTTGGAAAATATTGAAATATCATCCATGGACGACACTGTGCCAAGAAACGATTACAGGGGACAGGCTTTGGCAATCCGCGCCCTTTGTCATTTTGATATTGCCCGCGTATATGGATATCCATATCAAAAAGATAACGGAGCATCTATGGGCGCTGTAAAAGGCGACAGGGTACTTGTGGTAGGCGAACAGGCAGCCCGCATTTCCGTTGCCGAAACTTACAATTTTATAATTGACGACCTGACCAAAGCCCTTAAATTAATTTCGACAGAGAGAAGACACGGGTATTTGGATTATTGGGGCGTTAAAGGATTGCTGGCAAGGGTTTATCTGTATAAAGGCGATTATGACAACGCCTTCAAACATGCAGACGAAATACTTACTGACCCTGACAATCCTTACGAGTTAGTTCCAAATTCTCAATATGTTGATTCATGGGGACAGCCTAACAGTTCCGAAACCATGCTTGAACTGCTTACATCTGCGCTTTCGCATATAGATGAAAACGGAGGCGTAGATTCGTGGTACTATATTCTGTGGCATGGAGAAGCAGGTTTCTCAGGCGGCAACCTCGTTCCCACCGATGCATGGTTTGCATTGCTGGATGAAGATCCCGATGATGTAAGGCACGGTTTGACTGAACAGGGAGACGGTTTCAGATGGCTGTCCAAATTCAGAGGAAACAACGGTGATCAAGATTTTAAGGTTAACAATCCGATGATTATGCGCCTGTCAGAAATTTACCTGATTGCAGCAGAAGCCGCATTAATGAAGTCGTCGCCAAACCAGATAAAGGCAGACGCTTATCTTCATGCCATAAGAGAACGCGCCAATCCTGCGGCTGTGCAAATCACGGCAACAGTTGACGAAGTGCTTAAGGAAAGAAGAAAAGAATTTATCGGCGAAGGACATCGCTACTATGATTTGGGACGTTTAGGCTTAATAATCAACCGCGACACTCCCGACAGTCAACTGCCGGCAGATTCTGAATATAAAACTGTAGATCCGTGGAACAGAAGCGGCAACCAGTATCAGGTTGTGCTGCCAATATCTCAAACGCAAAGAAAGGCTAATCCTGCCGCATTACAAAATCCCGGATATCCGGATTAACCGTATTTCAGAAAAAACATGGAGCATTAATAAAAAGATGTATAAAACCGAAAAACGACTGTTCAAAATCAGAGCAGTCGTTTTTTATCAATAGCATTTGTAACAACAGGTATCTTCTGCTAAACCAATACCGAAAGCGGTGATTTTTATTATTTGCGCTGCTCATTTCTTGCTCCGAGCAACAAATTCTTCGCTTTTTGCAACAAAATGGCAGTTTTGAAAGTTGAAAATGCAGGGACAATAAGCGGTATTGCCAAATTAGTGTAGATATTGGATATTTTAACAATATAACTGATTTATATACAGTATTGTATTTGATAAAAATCTATACTTAAGCAGCAATACCGCTATTCTTTCTGCACCTTCGATGAAATAGGCGCTGAGGATATGAAAAATAGGCTGTCGATTTAAAAATAAGCATTATCTTTGTCTCGGAAATAGTACGTTACGATGGCAAAGAAAAGGAAAAAAGCGAATTCGAATATGCTGCAAAAAGTGCAGGCTGCACAGCATAAAAAAGCATTCATTGAGCGGTTGCGCAAGTTCTGCGCACTGATTAGCGAAGACGAACCGCTGTTCAATCTGTTGCCGCAAAAAGCTCTGGACACTATTTACTATTATCGCAGCGTATCGATTAAGATTAAGGTTGCCGAAGGCGCGAAAATCACCAAGCGATTTGTCCGAATAATGTACTGCCACATAGAAAAAGAGATGCGCTCGAAAAGGATTGATATCATCATGGACGGCGTAAAAAAACACGTTGATCTTATAGATTACTATCAGATTTCTTTCCCGCTGGAACGTCTCCTGCTGTCGGAATACTGCCCGTTTTGCGGGAAGGAAAAGTTTCGCGCCTTCTACGAAGGTGCGGAGAAAAGGTATGAAGTATATCATAAAGAACTGTCATACATCATCCACAATGCCTGCTACACATACTGCAACCTTAGCACACGTACACTGTACACGTTTATCTTTGACGCGGACTGGTCGGCGGCGAATATGTTCAGCCAGATTATCACGCTGGGTGTTTATAAACTGCAGATGCGCTATGTAGAAATAGGAGGGGAGCGCCGCCCTGTGGTGCAAACAGGCGAGATACTGCATCGTAAAGGCGTATCAACCCTGAGACCGACTACCATCCCCGTGGAGCGGCTGCAAATAAACGGCATCAAGCGACAGAAAGAGTTGCCCGTGTATGTGCAGCAACACGCCGTTAACCGCACCATGCAACGCGCCTGCTGCGTGTATCCCGGCACCGTGCCATCGTTAATAGATAAAGCCATCCTCGAAAATCGTAAAATTATCCGCGAGGGCGACAAGTTCTTCCTTGAATGTTACGACTATGACATCAAAATAGGTTACTTCGTAGCCCGTATCGTCAACGGCATGTTCGTTATTCTCACCTTCCTTCTGATTACGCACAGCAGCACGCCCGAAGGCAGAAAACTGTCTCAGATAACAGGACTGAAGCGCGAAGATATATCGTTCCTCGCTATTGACGACCTCAAAACACTCATTAACTCGGATATTGTATATGATGAACGTATCTCCCAAATATTCATTGAAGCCGGCTGCGAATCTATACTCAAGATGAATTCTGAAGTGCTGATGGGCGACTTCTATTGGCTGCAGGATGAAGCAAAACAAAATTCAGAACTGTCGAAACTTATAGCCGAATATATTCAACTTGGCGATAAGGACGAAGATTATTTCGAAAATGAATGAGGCAACAGCGGCTACTGTAGTTGTTTTGTAGGGAAAATTGAGCAAAAATGAGGTTGGTTTTATTTATTTTTCATCACTTAGCGATTTTGCAATGACCTGCGTTTCCTGTTCAGAGACCTCTCCGAGTCGTTGATGATTACGGATGGCGAAGTGGGAAGAGGAGGCTGTCAGGCGATGTTTTTTTCTGCTTCACACTTTTTTTATCCAAATACTTCCACCAGTGTTTTTATAGATTAATGGAAATCGTTCTTTTAATTTTTCAGGGAACATTGATTCCAAATAAGTATTGAACAATATTATTTTAAAACTCGTGTTATATTCAAGGAATGCTCTTAAGATATATTGCTCATTCCAGGCTCGTCCTTCTATCAACCATTCTTTTGGATATTCAAATGGATAAAATATATCATGAAAATGTATGTAAACCCCTTTTGATAAAATTGGTAATATTCTATGGATAATATAATTCACATCACTGTTAAATTTTGAAACGTGAGTTGAATCTATAAACAAAACATCACCATCATGTAATGCCATAAATACATCCAAAGAAACATTTTGTAGCCGGGACTCATATATTTTTATATTTGAATTATCCTGTTCCTTGATCAGTGATTTTAATAATGCCGGATATGGCTCAACAAAAGTACATTTCATTTGATTATTGAAATATAATTCATTAGTATCCAATGTTACGCAGGAAGAAAAACCAGAACCGACTTCAATAATTTTCTTGGGTTTAAGGTATCTGAGCATACAATGCAAAAATATTGCGTCAGAATAACTGTATGCGCCATTTAAAAAATAATACCTTAATCCGTTTGTTTTTTCATTCTCAAATGGCAATTCTTTGTAAAAGGAATCAAATTCATCCAGCAAATCAAATTGTTCTTGCGTTTGTAAATCAATACCGGATATTTCTGTCGGTAAAGAATCAAAGTCAAATTTATTTATATCTTCAACAGCCGGAAAAGGTGAATAAAAATGTTCAATGGAAACAAAAGGAACAAAAATTTCCTTTTTAAGCATATTTTTTATTATATTCAATCGGCAATAAAATCTGCGAATTAGTTTTTTTGTTTTTTCTTTTTTTACAAACAAATGATAGATTTTTATTAAAATTGCTTTCATACTAAACCTCCCCAACTGTTGACGAGGCAAAAAAAGCAATTCTTATCGGCGGCGAAAGTAATTACTGTCATCGAATAAATCCACATAAAACAAACTATTTAAATCATTTAAAACATAAAATTTATCGGCGCAAAGGTAATATGAATACATATAATATGCAAACTTATTTCGATTTTTTGCAGTCGTTTGCCGCAGGCCGCTGACCTTCGGTTATTTCAATTTTGCGCCTTGTAAATGTATGCCAATACAAGCATTGCGGGTTGTTTTGCGCTGCAATTTGAAATACGTTTGCCTAACCTGACTGTAATAATATTGATTGAAAATTTTTGTGAAACTATAATTTTCAAGGGTCAACATCTGCCTGTATTTGAACCTGTTTAAGACTACTCTGCTCGAAAATATCCGTTACGGTACACCCGACGCTACGATGGAAGAGGTCGAACGTGCAGTGGATATGGCGCAGTGTCGCGACATTATCGACCGACAACCGCTTGGACTGAACGCCCGTATCGGCGTCGAAGGCACGTACTTGTCGGGAGGCGAACAGCAACGTATCCTTGCTTGCTCGCGCGATGCTGAAAGATGCTCCGATTGTCATCCTCGACGAGGCGACCGCCTTTGCCGACCCCGAAAGCGAACATCTCATCTACAAGGCTTTTGCCGCACTGTCGGCGGGTAAAACGACGCTGGTGATTGCCCACCGTCTCACGAGCGTCGTCAACGCCGCCCAAATCTTAGTCCTCGACAATGGAAAAATCGTCGAACAGGGGACGCACTCGGAATTAATCGAACAAAACGGACTGTATCTGAAGATGTGGAACGAATATCAACAGTCGGTTCGATGGAGTTTGAGGAAGAATGAGCAGCCTTAATATTCTGTTCTAATTAGTGTTATAGATATTTTTCTTTTATTTCTTACCATGATATATCTGTTTTCCGATTTTTAGTTGTATCTTTGTCGAAAAATAACAAGATAAAAACAGCAAGATAAAAATGGAAAGTTTCGGGCAGTTTATCAGAAATTTAAGAACAAGTAGGGGTTATACGCTCACCGAATTAGGCGCAAAACTTAAAATAGATAGTGCGGGGTTGAGTAAAATAGAAACCGGAAATAAGAAAATGAAACCGGAAAGATTGCCGTTGCTGGCTGAAGTCTTTAATCTTGACCTTGATAAATTGAAAGAACAATTTTACAGTGAAGAAATTGCGATGAAATTGTACAAATACGATTGTCCTGAAAGCACATTAATTGTGGCAGAGGAAAAAGTAAAATATTTGAAGCAGCATTCTTCAAAACAAGATGGTTTTAAATTTTAAAAACGCACAGTCATGAGCGAAGAATTATTACAAAGAGACTTAATCAACAATCCCGAAAAAATCGGCAAATGGGATTTTAGAAATATTGGAAGCACGACTCTTAATGCGCTCAAAAATGCAGGTATTATTCCAAAAAAAGACTACAAAAATTTTGAGCGGAGAAAACCTGATGGTATTATTACTTCAAAAAAGGAAGTAATTGCTATTGTTGAAAACAAAGATGTTTCAAAATTCAAAACAGAAAAACAAAAACAAGACGCTTTGCGTCAAGGGTTAGATATTGCACAAATTCTTAATGCAAAAATCTTAATTCTTAAAGCAGTAGATACTGTTTGGATTAATGCTTTCAATGGTGAGGAAATTTTAGATGAAAAGGGCAGATATATAAGAACTGATTTTAATCCGAAAAATCAGGATTTAGAAAAATTGATAGAACAAATTATTGACAGTATTGACAAGAACAATTCGCAAATACAAGAACCACGCCTGAAAGATCCTACACGTTTAGCAAAAAGCGTTTGGCAAGATTTATGGATGGCGGCAGGTGCAACGCCTGAAAATTGTTTGTACAGTTTCGTAGAATTATTTATTTTTAAATATTTAAGCGATTTAGGGATTTTGAAAGGACATTTACATTATGACTTTATAATGAAAATGTTTGGAAAACAAAACGAGCAGGAAGTGCTTGAATATTATGCGGACAATGTAAGAAAACATATAAAAGACAAACTGTTTCCTATTGCTGTAGAAGACCATACTACCATTATCAATGGGACTATTTTTGTAAGCAAAGATGAAAAAGCGGTTGAAGGTTACGGAACGGTCTTCTATAAAATTCTTAAAAAATTTGGCGACGAGAAAGAGGGTGGCGGCGAGTTGCGAAATATTGATAAAGATTTTAAAAGCAAACTGTTTGAGACTTTTTTGAAAGAAAGTATAAGCAAAAAGAATTGGGGACAATATTTTACTCCGTTGAAAGTAGTACGTGCAATGGTAAAAATGGCAGAATCGGAAATAAAAGAAGGCATTACTATTTGTGACCCCGCCTGCGGTGTAGGGAAATTCTTACTTGAACCGCTTTTAATAAACAACAATATTGAACATTTTTACGAAATCAAAAATAACAAGTTAATCAGCAAAATTACTCTTGTCGGCAAAGATAAAGGTTTTGACAAAGAAGAGCAAAAAACAATTATTCTTGCCAAAGCCAATATGCTTATTTATATGTCGGATATGATTCGTAAATATCCGGATTTAACCCCTGAATTTTCCAACCTTTTTAATGAAACCTTTGAATTGAAAACAAAGAATATTCTTGGCACTTTGCGCGATGTCAGTTATGAAGGTAAAATAGATTTAATCCTGACCAATCCACCTTATGTAACCACGGGTAGCAGCAATCTGAAAGAAGAAATTGTTAAAAGCGGTATCCAAGCTCATTATAAAATTAATGCAATGGGCGTTGAAGGTTTATTTATGGAATGGATTATAAGAGCTTTAAAGCCC
>JAISNL010000058.1 GCA_031276235.1 Prevotellaceae bacterium
TTTTATAGGTTATAAAACTCAGGAAATTACTGTAAGCAGCCGCAGCATTATTGACGTTCTGCTTGAACCGGATGTAACACAGATAGAAGAATCATTTGTTGTGGCTTACGGTACGGCAAAAAAAAGTACCTACACAGGTTCGGCGGCAGTAGTAAAAAGCGGAGAAATCAAAGATGCTCCGACAGTATCGCTCGAAAATGCTTTGATTGGTAAGGTTGCAGGTATGCAAATTAATGCCAATTCGGGGCAAGCCGGCTCTACATCAAGTATTCGTATCAGAGGTATAGGTTCGATGAATGCGTCGAAAGATCCTTTATATGTGATTGATGGAGTTCCTGTAACATCTGGAGATGCGGGGCAAATGGCGGATTACCTTTATACAAGTAACAATGTAATGAATTCGTTGAGTAATTCTGACATTGAATCTATCACGGTATTGAAAGATGCAGCCGCTTCGGCGCTGTATGGTTCTCGCGCTGCTAATGGAGTAATAGTAATTACAACAAAAAAGGGTAAGGCTGGGAAACCGAAAATTGAGTTCAAAACTCAGATAAGTCTTACGCCTGAATTTGCAACTGACAACTGGGAAGTTGCAAGTATAGATCATCAGTTGGAACTGTATTATGAATTGTGGTGGAATGCAGAAAAAGAAGATGGAGCGACAAATGCAGCTGCTAATGATGTTGCGATTTATCAAATGAATAGAAGGTTAGGCAAACATGGATATGCTTTCTCAACAAGTGATAATACAGTGAACACCTTATCAATTACGGGCTTGACTGATGGTGTTGAAAATAGAGATGGAAAGTATTTTAACTGGGATGATGTGCTGTTTAGAACTGCTGTTTATCAAAATTATGATTTGTCTGTGAGCGGAGGAAACGACCGCACTACCTATTATTCATCACTTTCTTATGTTAAAGAACAGGGAAGAAGCGTTGTGAACGATTACAACCGTATTTCGGGACGTGTAAATTTAAATCAAAAAGTAAACGATTACATTGAATTTGCAACAAATGTGAGTGTTTCAAAAGGAGAGAAAAAAGGATTTAATGATACGCGCAACACAAGTGCCAACTATTTTATGCAATCGCGTAATTTGTTGTGGCCTATTTATTGGCCCACAGATTATAAAACAGGCGAACCTTGGACAGCGCGATATGGCAGTTACGCATATAATCAGATTTATTACAATAACGAATGGGAAAATAATCAGGAAACATTTAAAACAGTAGCCAACGAAACCATGACGATAAAATTTTTGCCTGAACTTGTTCTAAAATCTGTTTTTTCTTACGACAATACAATTGTTTCCGAACATTTGTATTACAGCAGCAACCATTTCAACGGGTCAAATGATAAAGGGGTTGTATATGAAATTACAACAGACAAAAAAATATGGGTTTCATCAACTACTTTGAATTTTGATAAAACATTTGCTGAAAAGCACAACGTTAATTTACTTGCAGGTTTTGAGGCTACCGAAGATAAAACCAATTATCATTTATCAAAAGGAACGAATTTGCCCAACAGCGGGCTGCATACAGTATCTACCGCAGGCACAACAACCGCATCCGGATATTGGTGGGGCGCTACAATGGCATCTGTACTTTCCCGCGCTGAATATAATTATGACGGTAAATATTTTGCATCCGTATCATTCCGCCGCGATGGTTCATCTAAACTTGCGCCTGATACTCGCTGGGGCAATTTCTGGTCAATTTCGGGAGCATGGAATATTACAAAAGAAAAATTTATGCAAAATATTGATTATATAAGCAATCTCCGTTTTAGACTGTCTTACGGAGTAAACGGGACATTGCCAAGTTCGCTGTATGGATGGCGTGCTTTGACAGCATATACGGCAAAATACAACGAACAGCCCGGAGGCGTACTTTCCAATGTGCCTTCCAAGGAATTGAAATGGGAGCGTAATTTTGTAACAGACATAGCAGTTGAATTTGGACTGTTAAATAACAGACTGCGCGGAACTGTTGAATATTTTAATCGCGATACAAAAGATTTATTGCAGTATGTTCCAATTTCAACTGTTACAGGTTTCAGTTCTAATTTGAAAAATATTGGAGAAATAAATAATAAAGGTTGGGAAATTGAACTCGGCGGAGATATTATCAAAACAAAAGATTTGGTATGGGACGCAAGTTTGAATGCTTCTTTCATTAAATCTAAAGTTACAAAACTTTATGGAGGACAGGATGTTGTTTGGACTGATCCGATAGATGAACGTTGCAGGTTTATATATCGCGAAGGCGAATCAACATTATCGCTGTATGGACTTGAATGGGCAGGAATAGACCAGTCAAACGGATTGAATATGTGGTACACTAATAACGAAAACGGCAGCGATGTACTTGAAAACGGGCGTAATGTTTCATACGACTTTGAGCAAGCCGACCAGGTTATTCTTGCAGACATGCATCCTAAAGTGCAGGGAGCATTCAATACAGGAGTAACATGGAAAGGAATTTCGCTGAATCTTAATTTTATATACAGATTTGGCGGTTATCTGTACGATGTGGTTAGCAAAGATGTTAATGATGATGGATACTATTATGAAAGAATGATGTCGGAAGATGCTTATGATGGCAGATGGACATTTTATAAACAGCAGGGAAGATATGCCATACGCACTTCAAAAGACAGAGAAGATGTAAACCAAATAAGTTCAAGGCACATGCACAACAGTGATTTTGTACGGCTGAAAACAATAACGCTGGGATATAATTTACCAAAAAAGATTATTGAAAAATTAGGATTGACCAGTACGCGAGTTTATTTTTCAGGTTCAAATTTACTTACTTCCGCCGCTTACGAACTATGCGACCCAGAAACAAGTGCATATCAAACAAAAGGCTATGAAATGCCTATAGGCAAAACTTATACATTTGGCATAGAATTAAGTTTTTAACAATTAAAATTAAAATACAATGAAAAAAATAATATCATTTTCTATACTTTGCGTTTTTGCTCTAACATCGTGCAGCGATTTCTTAGATGTAAAACCAAGCAATCAGGCAGACAGCAGCGTATCAATCTTAACTGCCGATGATGCTCTCGTTATGATAAACGGTTTAATGCGCAGAATGACTTCTTATGATTATTATGGCAGAAACTTTATTCTGTACGGAGACGCCAAAGGAGGAGATTTGGCTTTGGTAAGTCAGGGCAGAGGATTGGATGCTTTATATACTTTCAATCATTCGGCGTCTTCAAATTCTTATTCCGGATACTGGTCGCATATATATAACTCTATCTTGCAGGCAAACAATTTAATTATAAATATAGACAAACTTATTGATGGAGGTAATACAAGCGCCAAATTGCAACAGTACAAAGCCGAAGCATTGACAGCACGCGCAATATTTTATTATGATTTGGTTCGTTTGTACGGAAAACCATACGATATGGATAAAACATCTTATGGAGTTCCTCTTCCGCTTGAACCTCTTGATGCCTCTGTTTTACCTGTGCGAGAATCTGTAGAATCGGTTTATACCCAAATATTGAAAGATCTTACAGATGCTGCTCAATCTCAGGCGCTTCTTCAGCCATCAAGCTCTACGCGCGGTTATATCAGTTATTATGCAAATATAGCAATGCAGGCGCGAGTTTATCTGCAAATGCAAAACTATACGGCGGCATTAAGCGCAGCTGAAGAAATAATAAATTCGGAAAAATACACATTATACACTAATGCAGAATGGGTAAATTCGTGGAAATCACAATTCGGAAACGAATCAATATTTGAACTTTATATTGTTCCTGACGAATCTGACTTGGCAACAGGTTCATTGGGCTTTTATTTACGGCGTTTAGGGCATGGTTCAAATAGCGCTATGGGATGGTTTGTTGCAAGCGATGCATTTGTTGCGCGTCTTGGCGAAGATACCGATGATGTTCGTTTGGGTATTATGGATAACGACGAACTTGCAGGCAACAGTAAATATCCATCAGGACGTCTCGGCTCATGTTATAAATACAGCGGAAGCACAAGTCTTCAAGGCGATGGAAAAGCAACTGCAACAGCAGTTAATATAAAAGTAATTCGCCTGTCGGAAATTTATTTGATTGCTGCCGAAGCAGCATTATTAAAATCGCCGTCCGACAAAGAAAAAGCCGCAAAATATTTGCAGGAAATTCGTAAACGCGCTCCGAATTTAACGCCTGCCGATGAAAACAATATTACTTTAGACATGATTATAAATGAAAAAAGTAAAGAACTGTTTGCCGAAGGTCATCGCTTCTTTGACATGATGCGTTGGAACAAAGAAATTACATTTAACGATGAATTATTAGAGTCATCTACTATTACACATCGTGAAAAAACAATTGACAGAACGTTTTATAAAACAATTTTGCCAATAAGTTTAGGCGAATTAAACGCAAATCCTGCAATCAGAGAGCAGCAAAATCCCGGATATTAGCAGTTTGGATAATTGAAGAATATTAAAACATTTAATAAATAAAACAACGACTGTTCCAAATCAGAGCAGTCGTTGTTTTGTATTAATACAACAATATGAAAATATTGATTTTGTCGTATTTTTATGCCGTTTACCACACAAAACCGCTTTCAAAAACGGTTGTGTTCTTTTTGCTGTCGCTTACAATGAGTTTCAAACTGTGCTTTTTATTCCGCCCAATACGTTTCGGGTCGAAAGTATAGGTCAATAAATGATTTTTGGCATCATATTCAAACAGCGCCCATTCACCATCAATATATCCTGCGTAATGCTGTATTCCCGAAAAATCATCTTCAATTCTTATTTTCACGCCTGTTCGCTTTCGTAAATCTTCATTATTTTTGAATTGTGGCGTTACGAGCGGGCTAATAGTGTCAACAGTAACAAAATAATGTGCGGATGATGATATTTTGGCATGAACAAAACCCATGAAATATCCGGCATTTACAGCAAACAGTTTACCGTTGCGAAGCGCGCCGAGCATAACCTTGCTGCGCAAACTGCTGTCAACGCTTGCTTTTATTACAATATCAAAAGGCTTATGCACTGCTGCCGAATGTAAATTTACAAAATATGTTGAAGACAGATTAGCTCTAATGGAATCCGATTTTTCCATTTCAACACAGATATTGTCGTAAAAAGTTCCTGATTTAATCAGTAAGGCTGCGCCTTTGCAAAATATCGAACAGTCGGAGTTCCATTGCACGCAGTTGGATTTTGAGCAGTGCAAAAGATTATTTTTACCTGACGTTTTTTTTGCTTTTATGCTGAAACTCAAAACACTACTGTTGTAATAATCATCTTCGAGTATAATTTCAACTTTATGCGTCAAACTGTCTTTAAGTTCGACAATGCCTCTGTTTACAACGTTTTGATATTTATCAAGTTTGTTTCCGGGTTCTACAAATGTTTTGATAACATTGCGATTTTCGTTTATCAGCAAACCGTAGTATTGCAGCGAGTTTATATAACGATTTTTTTCAAATCCTACAGAATCAAGCCTGCAACTGAATATTGCAGTATCGTCAACCAATACATGTATTTTTCTTATTCCGATTTTGTTATAAGTTTCGGTAACATTATCGAATGTTTCAACTCCGAAAAATAGCGGCGATTCTGCTTCTATCGTTTTAGTAATATGATGTTTGCCTTTTACATTTTTCAATCTAATGTCATGCGTAATTCTACTGAATCCGCTATTCATAAAACTGTCAACCGTAAATATTGTCAGCGATTTCACGGTTGGCGGAATATTGTCGGGAATATCATAGAATTTCGGTATTGGATTTACAGGAATGTTTGATGAATCTCTGATTTCAAAATGCAAATGCGGACCAAACGAATTGCCGCTGTTGCCTGCAAAACCTATTATATCGCCGCGTTTCACCTTGAATACTGGTTCGACAAAAACAGTGTCAATTGCAAAACTGCGACGTTTATACTGTTCGGTTTCTATAAAATTTGCGATATTTGTGTTAAATTTATGCAAATGACCGTAAACGCTAATATATCCGCAGGGATGTTTTAAATATACGCAATTTCCGTATCCATACGGGCTTACGCTCAATCGATAAACATAAGCATCGTCAACGGCATAAACTTTTGCGCCAGATTTTCCTCCAACTTTTAAATCTATACCCGAATGGAAATGCATGGAACGCAATTCAGCATAATTTGCAGAAAGCAACAGTTTGCCATCAACAGGGTTTGCCAGTTTGTTTTGTGAATATGCGTTGAATATATTTAGATAAAAAACAAGCGGCAATAATATTTTTTGCAATCTCATCTAATAAATTATTATAGTTTTGAACAAATATGCACAAAAATACATAAAAATTTGATTTTGCATATATATAAAATTGTAAAAGTTCTCCGCAAAGAGAACTTTTACTTCATTCTATTAATAACAATTGTATCGGTAACAAATAAACCGATTCATTTGGCGAAAAATGTTTTCACTTCTTCGCTCTCCAAAATTTCTTCCTTAAATGTGTAAGCGCCTGTTTTTGGAGATTTCACCATTTTAATGCACTTTACATTTTTTTTTGCACTTTTATCTCTAAGAGTTGCAACTGCTTTCTTTGCCATAACCTAAAAATTATTTGATTTCTCTGTGAATAGTTACTTTTTTCAAATACGGATTATACTTTTTACGTTCTAATCTGTCGGGATTATTTTTTTTATTTTTCGTGGTAATATATCTTGATATTCCGGGAACTCCCGATTCTTTCTGTTCGGTACATTCCAGTATTACCTGAATTCTTGCATCTTTACTTTTTTTTGCCATTGTTCAATCTCCCGTTTTTTAATAAATATTAATTAAACCTTTTTCCTGAGCTTCCTTTAACGCAACATTCAATCCTTTTTTGTTGATTGTGCGAATACCTGCAGCCGATACTTTAAGCGTTACAAAACGCTTTTCTTCCTCAAGCCAAAAACGTTTTGTTTTCAGATTGGGACAAAATTCTCTTTTGGTTCTGCGTTTTGAGTGCGATACGTTGTTTCCTATCATAACGCTCTTTCCTGTAATTTGACAAATTCGTGACATCTTCTTATTAGAATTTATTCTGTTTTCAAAATAGTTTATAATTAAAATCTGATTACAATTTCAAATTTTAGCCCGCAAAGGTCGGTATTTTTTTTTTGATATACAAATTTTTTTTATTTTTTTGTGATTTTATTTTTCCTGCAGTAGAATTTTAGTTTTTTATTTCGCATTTTAATGCCTTTTAAAGTAGAATTCAGTGAGAAAAGAAAAGACTGTCCAAAACACACAGGACAGTCTTTTTTATGAGTTGTGAAAAATATATTAGAATGTTACGCGAAGACCAAGCAACATCGACCATGTACTGCCATATCCTAAAGATGTTTTATAAGATGTAGTATAATAATCAGCAGCCGTTTTTCCCGTACCTACAGGTAAAGAAAACATAGGTTTTCCCGTACCTGTTTCTACTCCTTCATATTTTAGCAAAGGTACATTTTGATAAGAGCCTGTAATTTGTGTTTTTGAAACGCCCCATTTGGAATTAATTAAATTACCCAAATTCAGAATATCAAATGTTAATTGAACCTTACGACCTGATTTTTTATCGTAAAATACATCTTGCACAAATTTGAAATCAAATTGATGTCTCCATGGCAATAATCCGCCAAAACGTTCAGCATATTCTCCTTTATGATTTTTCAAATAATCATCCTGTTCTACAAATCTGAAGAAAGCATCAGCTTGTTCTTGTGGCGACATTCCTGTACCAAGATCTTTGAATACAATATCATTTGCATCTTTCGGAATGTACATTAAATCAGATGAATTTTGTCCGTCTCCATTCATATCATTAGTATAAACGTAACTCAGACGTCCTTGCGCATTTCCCTGATACAGTAATGAGAAAGTTGTGTGGAAGCGATCCAGCCAGTCAAATTCATACGTAACCGATCCAATGATTCGATGAGGAACTGAGAAATTTGACCAACTTAGAGATTCATCATTCAAACTTCCTACAACCACATTAGATGCCCATGCTGATGATGCCTGATCGCCCGGATTACTGGTAACATCTTTAGCCTGCGAGAAAGTATAAGCTAGCATACCCGAAAGTCCATAACTGAATTTCTTCGTCAACATAGCTGTAACAGAATATTGATATCCTTTATTGGTATTTGTAAGAATCATCGTATTACTGAGGCTTGAATTAATTCTGTTTGGAGTTGAACTGTAATAAGGTCTATTATCTGAGCCTTCAAATCTTTTATTCGGAGATGCCTCATTTATATTTTGTTGTAATATTGCATTAATATCTTTGGTATAGATGCCTTCCAAGGTAAAGGTCATATCATGCGGAAGAATAACATCCACAGCCAAATTTGTACGCCAAACCTGAGGCATTTTGAAATCTTTTGCAATTTCAACAGGAGCCGCAGGCGCTGCCGTAGTAGCAGGAAAAACGGTTGTTCCGTATTTTTTAATTTGTGCATCCACAGCCGGGTCAAAACGCATATCAGCAGGAACATTAGTTCCGCTCAATACTCTCAAATATTGTAATGTTCCATCATTTGTAGGTTGATTTGTAAACCACACAAACGGCAAGCGTCCTGTAAAGAAACCTGTACCTGCACGTACTTTGTATTTACCATTTCCCAATACATCCCAGTTTGCAGATAATCGCGGAGATATTAATAATTGCTGTTCAGGCCATGTGCTTACATCCAAGTTATACGTAAGATAAGTTAAATACGATGTACCGCCTTTATATTGAAGTGCGTTAATAGCATCATTTCCTGCCAAATCATTCAAGTAAAAAGGTAATTCAAAGCGAACTCCTCCTGTAATTTTTACATTTGGACTTAATTGCAATTCGTCTTGAAAATATAAAGCTCCCATGCCAAAAGAAAGTTCTGAATAAGGTATTGTATTGCCGTTAATTCCGTAAGTAATGGCATAACCATCCGGTCTTTGGTTGGTTAAGAAAGCATTTAAGGAATTGTAGCGATAATAACCTGTGGCAAACGACATGTAAGCGTTACCGAAATATTGTTGTTCGTAAGCAACTCCCGCAGTAATTGTATGGTCTCCCAAATTAGCAGAAAAGTTATCTGTAATACTGAAAGTATTATTTTTAACATCATTATTATAGGTGTAAAGTTCATAACCAAATGATGTGTAAGGATTACCGCCTTCCCAAATATCTACAAAAGGAAATATACTGCTTGGAGATGTTCGTTTATCGCGAATCATTGTATAAGTAGCTAAAAATTTATTTGCAAATTTACTTCCAAATGTACTGTTCAATTCACCTGTAATAGATCTAACTGTATTTTCAAAACCATAACCTGCATTTGTAAAGGCTATTGCGTGTTCACTAATTCGCGAATAACTGGATCTTGCTATTCCGCCCGGAGCGCTTGATGCATTTGTCAACACATCATTTGTTGAAACTACCTGATTATAACGAACTGTTAATTTATGACCGTTTGTTATATTCCAGTCAACGCGGGCTAAAATTTTGTTGTTTGTACTGTTGAATTTACCCCAATTCCAATCGCCTGCATCATAATCATACGTGGTTTTCAAGTAATCTTTCAGTGTTTGCAAATCGGATACTTTTGCACGGGAAATATAATTATTCGGATCGGCATTTCCATCTGTGCTTGCTTTCCATGATGTACTCGGAGATGTTGACTTTTCATATTCTCCGTTCACAAAGAAGAATAATTTATTTTTAATAATTGCGCCGCCCAAGCTAACTCCAAACGTTTGTTTTGAAGTTTTATCCCATACATAATTTTGACCTTCAATTTTATGCCCTGCAAATGATTCTGGGCGTAAATAAGTGTATGCCGAACCTTTAAACGTATTGCCGCCACTCTTGGTTACTGCATTTATGGTAGCTCCTGTAAAGTTAGATTGTCTAATATCATAAGGAGAAATGTTAACTGAAATTTGGTCAATAGCATCCAAAGATATAGGTTGCGCATCGCCTCCCGGAAGATTTCTCGATTGTCCGCTTAAACCAAAACTATTGTTAAATGCAGCCCCATCAACCGTAATGTAGTTATAACGAGCGTCTCGTCCTGCAAAAGAAAGTCCGTTAGATTGAGGCGTTAAACGGGTGAAATCATTGATACTCCGATTTATTGTGGGCAATGTTTGAATATTTTTGTTACTGATGTTGGTTGCCGCACCTGTTTTATTTCTGTCAAAAGTTCTTTCACCAATTACAACCACTTCGCCCAGCATAGAGTGATCATCTTCAAGTTTTGCATTTACCAAATAAGTTTCACCTAAATCTAATGAAATATCATTGAATTGCATCGTTTTATAACCTATGTGGGAGATTTCCAGTGTATAAGGTCCACCGGGACGCATACCTGCTATAAAATAGCTTCCGCTTTTTTGTACAAAGTTGTGATACACCGAACCCGAAGGCAGGTGCGTTGCTTTTACTGTCGCTCCTTCGAGCGCTTCGCCTTTTGAATCTTTTACTGTTCCGCTAAGCGAACTTGTTGTTACTTGAGCCGAAACAAATGTTACCGTCCCCATAAAGAGTCCGACAAATACAAATAATTTTAAAATTTTCTTCATATAATTTACTGTTTATAAATGTTGTTTAAATCTGTTTATTGTCACTTTCGACGAACAAAGATATTACAAATAAAAATACAGAAATGTTACAAAAAAATTAATAATAAATGTCAAACAGGAATGAGAGTGTAAATATTTAATTTATAAATACATGAAAATTAAAAAATATTTTTCAAAAAGTTATTAACAGTAAAAAACGGCTTTTGCAATGCCTTAGTAAAATCATAATAATGCCTGATTATATCTTTGTACTGTTTTACAATGATTTTGGAAACTGCAAAATATGAAAATATTGCCTTTTCAAGCAATCCATGGGCTGAACCAAAAGCACGCAGTTGACTCAGGACTTTTGATACGCCACCGATGTTGCAAATGCAGGTTAACAGCAAAAATACCTGTATAAAAGTTATTCCTGTTTCCTTTGTTTTCAGTCAAATTAAAATGCCATAACTCAAATTGTTTTGCCCTGTTGCAAAGGTCGCAAATTGTCAATTCTCAATTAATTTACTAATTTTGTCGTGTTAAAAATTTAAAATAAACATTGTCTTATAAAAACTGCAAAACATGATAAACGAAAACGACTTGCAAAAACTGAACGAAGCAGGTAAAGATAAAGCAACCGTGCAGGAACAGTTGAATAGATTTGAAACGGGATTCCCTTTTTTGAACATAAAATCTGCGGCAAGCATTAAACGCGGCATATTGAAGCTTTCGGCAGACGAACAAAAAAAGTTTGAAGCCATTTATGAAAATTTCGGCGGCAGTAAAATTAAATTCGTGCCTGCTTCGGGAGCGGCTTCGCGAATGTTCAAATCGCTGTTTGAAGCCAAAGAGGCGCTCGAATCCGGCGCTGATGAAGCTCTTGTGAACGGCAAAAATTCATCAGCAAAACAATTTTTCGACAATATTACAAAATTTGCCTTTTATGATGAACTTGCAAAATACAAAATATCGTCGAACGTGGAAATGCTGAAATCGTTGCTTACCGCGCAGGGATTAAACTACGGAAATATGCCCAAAGGCGTTTTGCTTTTTCATAAATATGAGAATTTCAAACGTACGCCATTTGAAGAACATTTGGTTGAGGCTGCAAAATATGCGCATGAAACCCGAACAAAAACCGCAAATTTGCATTTTACCGTATCGGCGGAACATGTTGCACTGTTTGAAAATTTGCTTGGCAAAACTGTAAAATCATACGGAGGAAAATACGGAATTGATTACCGAGTTAATTTTTCCACGCAAAAGAAAACCACTGATACTATTGCCGTTGACCAAAACAATGCGCCATGTCGCAATACAGACGGATCTTTAGTTTTTTATCCCGGCGGCCACGGAGCGTTGCTTGACAATCTTAATGAAATTGACAGCGATATTGTTTTTATTAAAAACGTGGATAACGTTGTGCCTGAAACAAAACTTGCCGAAACAGTACGCTGGAAAAAAATAATTGCAGGAGTTTTGATTGATGCATCAAATAAAATCAACGAATACATAAAGTGTTTGCAAACAGGCGGAGATGCTGATAAAATAAATGAAATTATCGAATTTTTCAACACAAAACTCTGTATTGATTTGCCCAAAAATGCCAACAGGGAACTTTTGCTTGCAAAACTGAACCGACCAGTCAGAGTGTGCGGAATGGTGAAAAACGAAGGCGAACCGGGCGGCGGTCCTTTTGTAATAAGCGAAAAAGATGGAACTACTTCACTGCAAATTCTCGAAAGTTCTCAAATTAACAAAGCCAGCAAAGATGCAATGGAAATATTTGCTTCGTCCACACATTTCAATCCTGTGGATTTGGTTTGCAGGATTAAGAATCACAAAGGTGAAAAATTTAACCTTATCAATTTCAGAGACGATTCTACAGGTTTTATTTCCGAAAAAAGCAAAGCGGGAAAAGCAATTAAAGTGATGGAACTGCCGGGATTATGGAACGGAGCAATGAGCAACTGGAACACGATATTTGTTGAAACTCCGACAGAAACATTCAATCCTGTGAAAACCGTAAACGACCTGCTCCGCGAACAGCATCAAATATAATTGAAAATCAGTCGTAAGAATAAACGGAAGTACGGCGACTCGAATCGGAGACGCCGTACCATCGCAAATTATTGTCGCGCGTATTTCTGCTTGCTTTTTATGCTCTGCTTACAGTAATACTTTCATTGTTGTGAACGTTCCTTTTGCCGTTCGTATGCGTATAATATAATTTCCTCCTGCAAACGAAGATATATTTATACTTGCGCCTGTTTCGCCCGAATATTTTTTTACAAAAACACACTGCCCCGATGTATTGTAAATTTCAACTCGCGCTATGCCCGCGCTTTCTGTAAGTTGCAACATATTTTCGATAACAGTTACCTGATCGTCAGATATGTTTATGCAGCGCAAAAGCGATTCGTTGAATGTTTTACAAACTTCTGCAAATATCTGAAAACATACGCTGGTAACGCTGTTTGCAGCCGGAATGTGCGCTGAAAAATTGTTGCCTGCCGTATGCGTCATCTGCTGCGTATATATCAGATTCGGATTATTGGAATCATACCATCTTATCCACGGAAATACTTTTGTTTTGCTGCTGTAAGCATCTGCGGATATTGTTATTTTTTCATTTGTATGCGGATTTAACGGCGTACAGTTGATATTTTCTATCACAATTTCATTTGATGCAATACGAATGCATACAGCATAACTGTACGTTTCTGACACCTTTATTATTCCTCCCTGCGTTTGCGCTTCGATATAATATTTGACTACCGTTTCGTCGGGTTGCGCAGGAATGGTTGCCGCGTATGTATTTCCGCTTGGATTCATTGCAAGCGCTGTTGCCGTTGAATTTTCTTCTGTTGACCAGTATAAGGTAACTGAAGCGATTTCATCTTTTATAACATTAATATCGGATGTAACGGTAACTTCTTCGGTAGATTGAGGATTATAAGGGCTGTGCGCCGTGTTTGATATTATCACATCGGGTTTGGCTTCGGCAACTGTATAATTATAAATGCTGCTGCTTTTAGTTATGTTTCCCTGACTGTTTGCTTTTATCTGGAAATACACGGTTGTTCCTTTGTCATAAGCAGGAATTTGCGCTGCATATCGTCCGTTTGTCAAAGTCATTGCCATGTTGCTGTTCATCGCCGAAGATGATGTTCCGTAATATAAATTTACGGTTTGAATTGCATCGTCTCCGTAAATATTTACTGTAGCCGAAACATTAACAACAGATGATTCATCAGGTATTGAGGGCAGATATTTTATATCCGAAATTATAATGGTAGCCTGACTTATGCAATTTTCTTTCCATACACATTCAACCCATTCGGGATGATCGATATATGGATTTCTGTTGCGCTGAATTTGATATACTGCATTGTTTCTGTTTATTTCCTTTTCGCTTACGGGGTCGCTCTTGTGCCATTCTATAAGCATGTCAACGTACCACGTTTTGAATGCAGGATACGCAGTTCCGTCCAATATATCGCGTGTGGAAGCATTATTTCCGCGCCATCCTGCAATTCTGTTTTCGTAGCGTGTCGCCATATAAAAATATGTGCGGGCAAAATCGCCCTTGTATTCATCAGCAGGCTCAAACACATAAGGCGATTCGTTGAAGTTTGATATGGCTGGAACGCCTCGCTTGCTGCCGTTGGAACTTGTGTAAGTTGCATTTCTTACTTTTCCGTAAGGATAATTGCTTCGCTGTCCGTTTACATAAGCATCCGCAGGATAAAGATGAAACAAATCGGTGTACATCGGGTAGCCTTCGGCAAACCAACTTTTGGGAAACGAATGTTCACGATTGTACATTTGCCCCTCGCCTGCGTTACCTCCTCCCCCGCCCTGCTGGTCGCTGCCGAATGTGTAATCTGTATTTGAATACATATCCCAAACCTTGCCGCTGGGTTTTGCGTCCGTTGTGTAAAACGCCGTCCACAAAGCCCCGTAATCCAACTGTGTGTGATTTTTTATTATGTTGTAAAGAGATGTTTTCAATTCTGCTCCCGATTTGCCTGCTGCGCTGTCGTAATAATTTTCCGGCGCCTGTGCCGTTAATGCAAACGACACAAGCAGAGCGAAAAATATGTTTAATATTTTTTTAATCATAATTTACAATTTCAATATCCCGTTATTTTATTTTAATTCGCTTAAATTTACCGACATCGTAAGGCGGAAAGTATTATCTAAAGGATGATTTATTCCGCTGTATGTTGATAAATACGAAACATCCAAAGTCAGTATTTTGAAAGAATATCCGCATCCGAATGTAAAATAACGGCGCATTCCTTTTTGCGTATCTTCGTAAAAACATCCTCCGCGAACGGCAAATGTTTTCAGATATTTATACTCTACTCCAATACCAAGCGCTATTTCTTTAATTTCTTCCTTCAATCCGCCATCGGCATCGCCAAATGATGAAAACAGCGCGCCAAACATTGATTTGTCTGCATTACTGTTAACTGTTCCATCTTCGTTGACTGTGGGCGAAGGCACTAAAAGTTTGTTAATATCGGCGGCAACGGCAAGTTGATGATTTTTATTGATGTTCATCATAATATTTCCGCCAAACCGCAAGTTGGAAGGGAGGAAATAACTGTTTTCGTTGTTGTTTTTGATTTTTGTTCCGATATTGGAAACATTCAAACCGAACGACAGCGTTGAGGGATTGCCGAACAGATGTATTGGCGACTGCCAGTATAAAGCCATATCGCCTGCAAATCCGCTTGCAAATAAGGCTTTGCCCTGTTCTGCTCCTTTAACCGTACGGATATATCTCAATTCGATACCTGCCGAAAGTTTATCCGACAATCGGCGCGAATATCCGAAATCAAGCGCCATCTCATTGGCATTGTCGCTAATATGTAACTGTTCAAAATCATTGCGAACATAAACATCTCCATTCGACAAGAAACGCAGCGAGGCGCTTATTGACTGATTGCCGTCAAGTTTATAATATCCGCTTAAATATCCCAGATTAATATCATTCACATAATGACGCATCCATGGCGTGTATGATAACGATACGCCAGACTTTGATTCTGCAAATATGTATTTTGCTACATTCCAGTGTTGAGCGTTTGCATCGGCGCTTGTCGCTACGCCTGCATCGCCCATACCTGCTGCACGTGCGTCAGGGGCTATTGATAAAAAATTTGCAGATGTGCGCATTGCGCTTTGTCCAAAAATAATTTCAGATTGTAATAAGCATATTAATGCTAATAATAGTAATATTTTTTTCATTGTTTTGTTGTTATTTTATTATTTTTATCGTTGTTGTAAGAGCTTGGTTTTTGTCCCATATTCGTATAATATACATTCCGCCGGCATATCCCGACATGTCAATATTAAATTCGGTATTATTAAATTCAGCGCTGTTGCCGCGTTTGCCCGAATACATTAGCCGTCCATCGTTTGCAAATATATCAACTCTGCCTACTCCCAATGTTCTGTTTTCGATATGGAAAATTTGAGTTCCGCTGATAAAAGCAAAAAGCAAACCGTCTTCGGCGCTGCCCTGCTGCACTTTTACAATCCATACGGCGCTGATACCGCTTGCCGATGTTACCGTATATATTACGGGGCTGGAGAAATCGCGCATGACATCCGCCGATGGCGAAATTGTTGCCCCTGGCGATACGAGTATGTTCGGTATCAAACCGGCAAGGCTTAATCCTATCGGCATCTCAACTGTTACTGTACGTGTAGCGTTGTCAATTACGGTATTACCCGTTTGTCCGGGAAGAGTGAATGATATTATATTGTTTTCATCACTCGGAGCGGTATTTGCAAATATTACCGATATATTCCATAATTTTTCCGTGCCGTCCTGAGCGGTAACAGTATAAACAACCGCATTTGTAAAATCCTGTGCAACGCCCGATGCAGGCGATATTGATGCATAAGAAGAAACAGTTATTGCAGGCACAAGATTTGTTATATTCGCGCCATAAGGCATTGTAACAGTTACACTGGCTTCATCGGCGTCAATAAGCGTATTGCCTGTTTGATTTGGAATTGTAAATGTAATAATATCGGCTTCAGAACTTAACTCAACGCTTACCGTAACCGTCCATGTATTTGTAACGCTTGCATCCTGCGAAACTATTGTGTAGATAACAGGATTTGTAAAATCATTTACCGTTGTTCCGCTTACTTGCGGCGTACCTGCAACCGTTACCGTCGCTCCTGATGATACGGTAAATGTAGCCGTAAGATTTGTAACATCGCTGCCTGCGGGCATAACCACGCTTACTGTCTTGTCGGCTGTATTAATATTGCCGCTGATTTGATTTGTTATTGAATATTCGATTAATTCAGCTTCAGACGACAATCCCGCTTCCGTTGTAAAAGTTACAGACTGCGCAGTAGTTGCGTTGCCTGCCGTGTCGGCTACAATATCTATTGCTGCGTAATACAGTTGAGAGTTTGACAGTGCGCTTGACGGTGTAATGGTGATTACTTTTTTGTC
>JAISNL010000082.1 GCA_031276235.1 Prevotellaceae bacterium
CCTTGTGGCGGTCGAACAAACGACTAATATATTGATTGGATAATTGACAATGGTTAAACACATGCTCCACATTCGCTTTATAAAACAACAAACGGTCTTCCGACAGTTTACTTTGCGCACACTCCAATTCCGTACGGAGTTTGAAAAAGTTTTTACTTTCCAGCAGTTCTGACAAGTACGTATCCGTTGCAGGATCGGTCTTCACATCCGCACAGCCGGCAAAGGTTAGCACAGCCAACACAAACAAAACAATATGTGATTTTTTTTTCATTTTAAAAGCCTCCTGTTTTCAACTTCATTTAATATACTCATTTGTTGAATAGCAATTTGGTTCAGTTTGAGCAGTCTTTCTTTCTGTGAAATACTATCATTGATTAAAACCACATTAATATTTTCCATATTGGAAAGACAAATCAATTCGTTGATTGTGGCGTAATCTCTTATGTTGCCTTTCAAATCGGGATTGCTATCCTGCCACTCTTTTGCAGTCATTCCAAAAAGAGCGACATTTAAAACATCGGCTTCATTAGCATAAATAATAGAAGTTTGTTTTGCGGTTAGTTTGGGCGGTATAAGATTGTGTTTTATGGTATCGGTGTGAATATGATAATTGATTTTTGCCAATTCCCGTTTCGCCGACCAACCTAATTGCTTTTGCTCTTCTCCTTTCAAACGCTTGAACTCCGACACAAGGTAAAGTTCAAATTCTGCCGAAATCCATGCAGCAAATTTGAAGGCAATATCAGAATGGGCAAAAGTGCCGCCGCCATAACGTCCCGATTTGGATGTAATCCCAATAGCGTTCGTTTCGTTTATCCATTTTTGTGCCGATATCCAGAAATGTGGCTTTGCCGACTCGTTTTTAAACCCCTCATAAATGTGGGGTTTAAAATCAGGATTGTTCAACATTTCCCACAGACCAAGATATTCTATTGTGCTATAAGTTCTCATCCATAGACTAATGACTTGTGAGGAATTTTCAATATCTCGAATTTTGGCAATATCCGTAAGAGAAATATAGTCCTCCTGTTCTTTTTTGAAAAGAACAATTTCCGCTCCCTTTACATTTATAGTTTCTCTTTTTGCCATATATTTACTTTTTAATTTTATACAAATAATTTTCTATCGTCATACTAATTTTAATTTTCCACTCATTCAGCCAATAAATCATTACTGTTTATTTTCAATTTTGCAAGTCGCGTGATTTTTTTGTCAATCAAATTGTTCAACGTTTTTTTGCGTGTAGCGTTGTTTGCTAAATAATTCAAAGATAAGATATTATAAGAATTAAGAAGAAAAATATTATTCATAAGGCATCAAATAAGTTAATTTGTTTTTCTATTTTGATTGGGAAATTTGCAATAAACAGTTCTTTCCCATTTTGATTGGAAGATTCTGTAATATTTCTCATCCCATAAGTTAAATTCCAACTTTGAATATTTGCAAATGAAAATAGATTGCGGATATATTCACTGTCATCATACGTTATCAACCATTTATGCGAGCAATGTTTCATTGTATTAGCAAAGCGTTTGTGGTCGAATGACTTGTGCATGTTGCCATTTTTTCCATACAAAGCCGATTTTGTTGCAGAATAATATGGAGGATCGAGAAAAATAAATACATTTCTGCCATCGGTATTTACAACTTTTTCATAATCGTAATTTGTTATCAAAGAACCGTTTATTATCTGTCGCAAATCATTTAGACGCTTTATACTGCTTTCGGTAAAACGCCCTGTGAAAGCGCTTTCGCTGTAACCGCCACTCAACGTTGTGCCTGAAAACGTTATACGATTATATATAAAAAACGCAGATGCTCGTTCCAAATCGTTAAATTCATTGTAATTTTCGTTCAAAAATTGGTATAATTCTTTGCCTTCGGTATATTTTTCTTTCCATTCGTAAACTTTTGCAATCAACGCATCAACATCTTTTTGGGTCATATTCCAAAACTTATAAAGTTCTGTATATAAATCATTAATCCAATATTTTTTGTCAGGGAACCGCTGTTTTACATACACAAATACCGACCCTCCTCCGAGAAACGGTTCTCGGAATTCATCAAAATCGGGCAGCAATTTTGCAATTGTTTCCACTGCTCGACTTTTGCCTCCGGGGTATCGTAAAGGGGACTTTAGCATTTTAATGTCATATTATTATTTATTTTCACTTCAAATCCATTTTCCACCGCCTCCTCCAATAAATTATCAATAAACCTGATTTGCTCTTGTGAAAAAGCGTTGTCCAAAAGAAACGCAGATCTATTCTCAATAGGAATATTTGAACTAATTTCTCCTTTCAGTTTTTCCGAAGTCAGTTTCAATGCCGCTTGGGCTTCCATTTTTACACCATCAACCCTGACATCAACGAGATTTGAATACAAAATCATTTTCAACAAACCGTCTTTTATATCGCCTTTGCTTGGCAAAATACTATTTTTAGAATGTTTGCCTTCAATCAGATAAACAGTGTTGTCCTTTATTTCAACTTCATCAACAGTGAAAAAATATTGTCCTCCAAGATAGTTTGTAATGGTAATTTTGGCTTTTGTGAGCGTTGATAAACTTTCTTTTGGTTGTGCGGTGAGTATTTCAAGAGATTGCGCTTTTGCGGCTTTTTCACGTGAAAACTGCATAAAAGTTTCAACTTCCTTGCCTATTTTTGTTTTGAAATTATCTAATCCTCTAATATTATGCAAATTAACGCCTGTCTGTTTTTCAATTTTAGTATAAGCGGTTTTTGCTTTGGTAATAATAGAGTGTAAATTACTGTTCAGTTCATTCAAATTCCAATGCAAAGCGGAACTGTGATATTGTGCAATTTGTTGAATTTTTGACAAAATATATTTGTTATCAAACTTAAATCCAGTGATTTTGTTGCTGTATTCAGGATTTTTAACCGCCTCGTCATAATAAGCAAAAACAACAAATACATCAAGAAGCGACATCAGTGAAACTGTATCCCATTGTATAAAATCGCGGTCGCCATCTAATCCTTCATCTTTAATAATCGGAATAATCGTGATTTTTCTGCTAAAATTAAGAGTGTTATAAACTCTTTCGTAAGGATATGAGCGTGTGCGTTTAGGCGATACCCATTTTGAAACAGCAAAAGAGTGTTTGCCATCTTTCACTATACAAGAAGGATTTACATCATTGATATTAAAATCATTAATATCAACAACCCTTAAATTTTCCGATAATAAAATTTTATAAGGTATTCCTGTTATTTTTCCCGTAATATTCATTTTTTTCCTTACTCAATATTTTTTATTTCCCAAAATTAACATTATTTTCTACTCATTCAACCAATAAATCATTACTGTTTATTTTCAGTTTTGCAAGTCGCGTGATTTCTTTGTCAACCAGACTGTTCAACGTTTTTTTGCGTGCATCGTTGTTTTTGAAAATTATGTGATATTTTGTTTTTTTCTATTTCAACTAAGTGATATTCAGCCTTCGTTTCAAAAAGATTTCGTTCAATAGTTTCAAGTTTACCAATAGTTGCCTTAATTGCATATTCCGATTGGTCAATACCAATCCATTGTCTGTTATTAATCTGTGCTGCTTTGAGAGTTGTTCCCGAACCGCAAAAACAATCTAAAACAATGCTATCTTTGTTAGACGAAGTTTTTATGATTAAATCTAACATTTCGGCATTTTTTTCAGTCGGATAAGTTGGATATTGTGGGTCTTTGTATTCCCAAATATCTTGCACGCGCTTACCTTCCCGTTCATCTGCATAAATTATTTTTCGCGGATTTCCTGTTGACGACCATTCTATTAATCCCTCTTTGTCCCATTCTTCCAAAGTTTCCACGTCAGTGCGCCAATGCCGTCCTGCGGGCGGCAAAATTCCTTTAAATGGCTGATTGGATTTTCCATTTTCCGTTTCGCCGGGCGCATGAATGGGAACGGTGGCATATCGTCTTCCCTGTTTATCAGTTTTTGGAAATAGTTTCTCAAAATCTTTTTCCAAATATTTTTCGCGCGGCTCGTTCCAAATCGGATGGCTTGATTTCGTATAAAACAATATCATATCTTTTATATTCCCATACCCAACACGATCAAAATTCTTGGGATTGCATTTTATCCGTGTTATGTCGTTTCGGAAGTTGTCTACTCCGAACACTTCGTCCATCATTACTTTTACGTAATGACCTATTTTGTAATCTATATGCAAATAAATAGCGCCTTGTGCCGATAGCAGCTCGCGCAACAAAAGTAGTCGTTCACGTAAAAATTCAATAAAATCTGCGCCTTTCAGTGTGTCGGTGTAGGCAATATCGCCGTTTTTAGAGTTGCTGATAGTTGTTGCTCTGCCGTTGGTAATGGTGAAATTGCCGCCGGTGGCATAGGGTGGGTCAATATATACCAAATCTATGCTGTCTTTCATATTTTTTTCATATAAAAGATATTCAAGCCCAACAATATTATCCGCTTTTATAAGTAAATTCTTCATACCTGTTAGATTTGATAAAGATATTCGCGCAAAACCAATGCACTAATGATAGTGTGATTTTTGTATGTATCAGTTATTGCTTTATACATTTTATTGTTTCCTTTGATATAGAGAACTCCGTCGAGAATAGCTATTTTTTCAGCTTTTACATTCGGGGTTTCAATGGTGTTGATAGCATCAGCAAACTGCGCGTTTTGGTGTCCGCCGAAATCAGTCAGAAATTTTGCCTCGCCAATCACATATTTTCTGTTAAAACGAGCTACAAAATCAAGCCCTTTGTTGTGTTGGTAATTTAGTTCCTCGCGGGCAAAATCCATCATTGTTTTGTCGCTGCCATCTAATATTGCATCTTTTTTATTGGCAATAAATTTTTCTAATCCGACAGGTTCAATTCCTAATGATTTTTTTCGCAACCAATCCTTAAACATCGGTCCAATTTGCCTATTGGTTTCTTTCGGAACGCTGCATTGTTCGTAGATTTTGTCAATGCCCATTTCATAAAGTCGTCCACAAATTCGATTTATAGTGCGCGGATTGCGTCCTATCGCGGTTTTGTCGCGTTTCAAATAAGCAATATAACTGTCTTTAATTGGGAATAAATTTAATTTCAGCAATTCACGAATAAGTAAATCGTTGTTTTGTTTCTTAAACGCTTTTTCAACGCTATCCCAAATTTCCTCGTTTATCTCTCGGATTCCGTCAGGAATAGTAGGATAGACAGCAAACAAATCATCAAGATAAGACCTTTGATTTGCGTATTCTATGCTTAATTGCGTCCATTTGTTCATAAACAATTTCTTTTTAATTCATTCAACCAATAAATCATTACTGTTTATTTTCAGTTTTGCAAGTCGCGTGATTTCTTTGTCAACCAGACTGTTCAACGTTTTTTTGCGTGCATCGTTGTTTTTGAAAATAATGCGATGATGAAGTACGGCATGTGCAAGCGTTTTTATATCGTCTTCAATTACAAATGTTCTGCTGTTTACAAGTGCAAATGCTTTCAGGCATTTTATAAATATTATTCCGCTTCGCGTAGAACATGGCAACAAAATACCTGTATCGCTGCGCGTAGCTGCAACAATATTTCGTATAGATGCAATTATTTCGTCGTGAACATAGATTTTATCAACTTCGCATTGCAACTGCAATATATCGTTCAAATTCAAAACCTGTTTTACAGAATGTAAATTCTCATTAATTTTCAAATAGTTGCGATAAATATCGGCTTCAGTTTCATCGTCAACATAATCAAGCGACAGTTTCATAAAAAATCTGTCGAGCTGAGCTTCGGGAAGTGGATAAGTTCCTTCTATTTCAACAGGATTTTGAGTTGCAACAACAAAAAATAAATCTTGCAGTTTATACGTCAAATCACCAATGCTTATCTGATTTTCTGCCATACTTTCGAGTAACGCCGACTGTACTTTCGGCGAGGCGCGATTAATTTCGTCTGCCAGCAAAACGTTGCAAAACAGAGGTCCTTTTTTGAAGATAAAATCTTTTTGTGTATCGTCGAAAATATGCGAACCTATCAAATCCATGGGAAGCAAATCGGGAGTAAACTGTATTCGTTTAAATGTTAGTCCTTTTGCATTGTTTGCTGCAATTGACTGAGCCAGCGTACGCGCCAGCAAAGTTTTTCCTGTTCCGGGATTATCTTCGAGCAAAACATGTCCGCGTGCCAAAAGTACGCTCACAATCATTTCTATTTTGCTGCGTTTGCCTTTTATTACGGTTTCGATATTGTCAATCAGCAGTTGTGTTTTGTCTGTTATCTGCGGTTGCTGAATGTTTTGCTCCATTGTTTCATTTTGTTCTTCCATAATTATTTGTATAAAATTTTAATGTTTGTTTTATATTCAAAAATTTTTTAATTATTTCTATTTTACTGTATTTTTTATATATTTTATTTTCAAAGTTACGATAAAATTTATTTACAAATTCCTTTTCATCGGATGTAATTTCAATGTTGGAATATTTGAATTGTAAATATACTGTCATAAATTTTTCAAATTCTGTTTCGTATTTTTTGTCGGCAACAGTTGATGCAAATTGCAGCGGAGTCATATTTTGACGTTCGCAGCGTAGTTGATTGAGCAGAAACATCGATGCTTTGTAAACATAAAAAATGTTCACATTCTTATTTTTCAATTTTGCCTTATATCTGTAATATACGAAAATGGCAAAAGGCAGCGTAATAATGAAAATCAACGCCGCAACAAAAATAATCAGACAAAGAACAAAGATTGAAATATTGGATGTTTCGTCTTCCTGTAAATTATTGTCAACGTTTGATTTTTCTTCTTCCTCCGTATCGTTTTTTTCTGTGTCAACTCTAAACTCGTCTATTTTTACTGGATTTGGAATCATTTCCAGAATTTCATTTTTCGGCATATTTGGCGATGGTTTTATGTCTTTCAAAGTTTCATCAAACGAAAGCGACAATCCTGAATCGCCGTCCGAAAGTTCCGAAAATTTCAAATTTGCCGTATCTCGTAAAATTTTTGTCGCAGTCATATCAAGAATTATTTGTTTTGGCGTTTCAAACGTGTATTCGTTGTCGTTTACTGTCATTTTTTCCAAAGCAAAATCAATCAATTTGTTTATTGTATCGATTGCTGTTATTTTTCCTGCGCCAGCAAAATTTGCCTTATTTATTTGCATTGGCGGCGTTCCATCGGGCTGCGGCGATTCTTCCATATTATCGTTTCCTACGGTTGTGTCGAAATCAAGCCAGCCGAATTTCGGAAAATATATTTGAACCCATGCATGAGCCTGATCTTCGTAAAACCAGTACCATCCTTTATTTTTATCGCTTCTGTCAACAGTTGCAAAACCTACAGTCAGCCGAGACGGAATACCGCAAGCACGCAGCATAAACAGAGTTACGCCTGCAAAATGCGCACAATATCCTTTGTGCGATTCAAAAAGAAAATGAGCAAGTTTCGATGCTCCGGGTATTCCCGGTATTCCCGGATTTTCGGTATATTTGAACACAGGTTCGCCATATTCGTCAACAGCAAAAAAATAATCGCGTACAGCAAGAATTTTGTCAGCGGGAGTTTGAGCGTCGGCTGTTATCTCTGCCGTAAGATTTTTCAAACTGTCGATAAAATCATTATTTGGCAGATTTGTATAGTAACTGTAGAATATTTCGGGCAAGTCATCAAAATTTTCGACTGATGCAAGTATATCGTAACGTTGCTGTTGATACATTAGCAGCAATTCATCGCGCGAAGGATAAACAAAATATGCGCCGTTCAAATCGCTTACAACCGACTTGGTTCTGTATGCTGATTTGAATTGAACTTTGTAATCGTCTTCTATTGCAACAGGCTGGCAAAAAAACGCCGTTATCGGAGCGACAAATTCTTTTGGCGACATATTAATATTATATACATCCATATCAACAATTTTTGTAAGCGTATCTTTCAAGGCTACATTCATTATCGCCGTATCTGTCTGGCTGAAATACAAATCAATTTCGGATGGAACGGGTTGAAACAAATCGCTGTACGGAATGATGGAATCTTTTTCAAACGTTTCGGTAAAAGTATCGAAATTTGTGAGATAATGTGAAACAACGTAAACAGGATTGGGAATTTTCTGTTCGTTGTCGAGATAATTATTTATGAAAGCGACAAACATCGGTTCTGGATTGTCTTTTCCTTTGCCGAATGCAGGATTTGGGCGCATTTTGCCTGTCATTGTATATGTGCTGTCGCTGTTGCGTTCAAGCAATCCTTCGTATTCGTTTTGTTTTGTTTTGTTGTCCCATGTTTTTTCTATTTCGGTAAAAGTGGATTGCATCAGCAAGCCTGTCAAAAACATCATTATCAGAAATAAAAGAATGATTCCGAACAGATTGAGCAAAAATATAAAAAAACGTCTGCGCGACAATGCGCCGATATTATGCACAGCCGCAGACATGTAAACAATATAAACGGCAAATAGAATTATCGGCAAAAATATTTTCAGTATTCCCGTGAATGAAAATTCTGATTGTGATACCGTAATCAAAATTGCAATTACAGCTATGATTGAAGCAAATATTACGGCAAAATTTTTGAACCTCGAAAATCCCCAGCCACAAATCCATCCTGCCACGAAAAGCGTTGCAAATACGCGAAATCTGACAAGATACAGAAATGCGTCAAATTCAAACAGTTCTATATTGGAAATTATTGCCGCCGCAATCATTAAAACCGCAATCAGTATAGCCGTAACAGGCAAAAAACGCAGACGCGAATTAAACAAAACGCAGGCAATAAAAATTCCTGCAAAGAAAAAACATGTTTGAGCAAGCCAGTTATTATCAAGAACGGCATAATGTTCGTTCAACTCTTTAAGTGCAAATGCTGTTGCTACAACGGCAGGAATACACAAAAAAATCAACTTCAAAAGTATTTTTATCAATACGTTTTTTTTATCCTGTTTCATACGACGTAAAAAGTATTATCACATTTATTCAACAATTCGATTATTTTATTTTCGTTTGCTGACAATCGTTTGCGCAATGGCGAAAATAAATATTTCAAGCGCAGTTCATCCGTGCTTCCGCTTTTTGGCTTTATAAAAATAGGCTGTAAAAATAATTTCATCCTGTTAGTTCTCAGTGCATCGCTGAGTTTTACAAACACAATAACAGACAATTTATTTGTTATGTTCAGCGCTTTTGCAACATCTTCGGCTGAAACAAACGACGATATGCACAATACAGATACGTCGCCTGCTTTATAGAAATCGTACGGCGGCAAATGGTTTTGCCATTCCGATGCGCTTATTTCAAACATTTCTTTTGGCAGCAGTTCGTTTTCGGCTGCAACATTGACCGACTGGTCGAATTTGATATTTACATCAAGTTTCCTGTTTTTTTTCAATTCGGAATAAATAGCGAAAACAGAATTTTTATAATAAGTCAAAAAGGCTCGCGAGAAGTTGTCTGCCTGCAAAAACAGGTCTTTGTTGTTAAAAAAACTTGCATACAGCACATATTTTGATGCGTAATTATTTCTCAATTCCTGAATTCGTACAACAAGTTCCTTGTTTTTTGCAAATATTTTCCATACGATGCGCCGTACATCGTCCGAATCTTCAAAGTTTTTGAAATGCAGATATTCGCCGGGCAAATGTTTTATAATATTTGTTCGAGTTTGGCTGTCGTGCTGGGAAACAGGGTTGGAATCAATGCTGACTGTATTTTTATCGAATGGCAAAATATAAAACTGCGCATTTGCATTGCATCTCAACGAAAATGAAAACAGCGAAAAATAATCTTCAAAATAAAATTTTACCGACTTCAATACATAATTTTTAACATCAGGAAAATCAAATATACATTCCGCTTCAAAGTTTTTGGCTGTAAATAATTTAATTTGTTTGGATGCCAGTACATATTTTTTTGTTACGAATTTGTTTTCAAACAAAAAACGAATTTTCACAGTGCCGAACAGAGGGAAAATCAATTTATTGATTTTCAATTTTGCCGCGCTTACGGCGTTATTTTCTTTATCATTAACAATATCAAATAAAATTTGAAAATATTTGTTATTCTGCTTTATTCTCGCAACAAAAATTACATAAGCAATCAGAGCGCTCAAAAATCCGAAAATCATAATAGCGCAAATAAGCAGCAGCAAATATTCGGCAACAGCCGCAAATACAGCCTGCGATGCAGGTTCGCCGACATTGTAATTGCCTGTAAGATACAAATATGCAAAAACATACGCGGCAATAAAAACAACCGCCGTAAATGTAATCGGAATTACATCAAAATAAGTAAAAAGTCGGTGCGATAACTGTGTTCGTTTCATTTTTTGCTCAATATAATTATCAATTTCGGTTGCGAAGTTACAAAAAAAATAATATAATGATTAAAAATCACTTTATCGTTTCGGTGTTATACTTATCGCGGGCTAAAATTGTGAGATGAAAACAGAAAAAAGCAAGCATCTTTGAGGAACATGATTCGAGATATAACGGCATTTTGGAATCATATTGGCTTGGCATAACGGAAAACGACAGGATAGGGATTTTTTAGAATTACAGAAAATGCTTGGATGTTTACCAGTAAAATGTTATCATACTAACAATGGAGTTTATATTCCAGATATATACAGGAAGAAATGTACTGTATTGGAAAAGACAGGACATGGAAGACAGAACGTAAAAACCTTAATTTCAGAACACATTTGAAACGGCTTAACAGAAAAACAATATGTTTCTCAAAAAAATGAACAAATTCATGATAATGTTACAGGATGACGTGATGCGTATTAAAATAATTGAACGAGTGAACATTATATCGCCATGATTTTGTCTTTTATAAAAAAATATCCGTGAATTAATATTCATTAACCCTGATATGGGCAAAAAGCATTAACTTTGCGCAATTTGTTTCAGCAAAATGAAACTTTATTATAATAGCAAATGAGTGTAGAAAAAAAATGGATATTGCCTGCTGCCGGCGATTTAGAAAAAATTAATAATCTTGCAAACGACCTTGGAGTTGACCGTACACTTGCACAATTACTGGTGCAACGGGAAATTTATACTTTTGAACAAGCCAAATTTTTCTTTCGCCCGCAACTCGAAAATTTGCACAATCCATACCTTATGAAAGATATGCGACGGGCAGTGAACCGTATAAACATGGCGATTGCGAACAATGAACATATTATGGTTTATGGCGATTACGATGTTGACGGCACAACCGCTGTTGCTATGGTATATTCGTTTATACATAAACTTCATGCAAATATTTCGTATTATATCCCCGACAGATACGACGAAGGTTACGGAGTTTCGATAAAAGGAATAGATCATGCAAATGAACACAGCGTGAAACTTATAATTGCGCTTGACTGCGGAATAAAGGCAAACGACAAAATAAATTATGCCAATCAGTTGGGAATAGATTTTATTATTTGCGACCATCATCTTCCCGGCGATGACATTCCAAAGGCATTTGCCGTGCTGGATGCCAAACAGTGCGACTGCGAATATCCGTTTAAAGAACTTTCTGGATGCGGCGTTGGATTCAAACTGATTCAAGCACTGGGACAGGAAAATAATATTCCCTTTGAAAATATAGAAAAATATCTTGACCTTGTGGCTGTCAGTATTGCAGCAGATATTGTTCCTCTCGTGGGCGAAAACAGAATTTTGGCTTTTTACGGGTTGAAACGGCTGAACGAAAATCCGCGCAAAGGACTGCATGCCATAATAAAACTTTCGGGGCTTGAAAATCATCAAATGACAATTGACGATATTGTATTTAAAATAGGACCGCGAATCAATGCCGCCGGACGCATGGAACAGGGGCGTAGCGCAGTTGATTTGCTGATTGCCGAAGATAACGAATCGGCAATAGAACAGGCGGCATCTATTAATTCGGTGAATAATGAACGCAAAAATGTTGACAGAGCAATTACTCTCGAAGCCATTAGAATATTGCAAACCGTAGATAAAAACAAAAAAACTACCGTAGTTTACAATCCCGACTGGCACAAAGGCGTTGTTGGAATAGTTGCATCACGCTTGATAGAATCATTTTATCGACCAACGATTGTTCTTACAAAATCAAACGGAGTAATTTCAGGTTCGGCTCGCAGCATTCCCGGCTTCGACCTGTATCAGGCTGTTGAAGCATGTTCCGATTTGCTTGAATCGTTTGGAGGACACACATACGCCGCAGGTCTTACAATGAAAGAAGAAAATTTGGAACAATTTAAATATAAATTTGAAAAATATGTAAACGACAATATTGACGAATCAATAATGACGCCTCAGGTTTCTATTGATTCATATCTGGATTTTAAACAGATAACGCCAAAATTTTTCAGAATACTTAAACAGTTTCAACCTTTCGGACCGGGAAACATGTCGCCTGTTTTTCTTACACAAAATGTTTACGACAACGGAAACAGCCGAAAAGTAGGGCAATTCGGCGAACATGTAAAACTCGAAATAATTCAGGAAGAAGAACCTTATCGCCCTTTTCAGGGAATTGCATTTAATCTGTCGGAACATTTCGACTTTATCAAAGGCGGAAATCCTATTGACATTTGTTATTCGATAGCCGAAAATTATTATCGCGGAGTTGCAAACATTCAATTGCGAGTGAAAGATGTGAAACGAAAAGAAATTGAATTTTTATAAATAAATTTCATTCAAAAACAGTTCGCTCTCTGAATTTACAATAAATCTTGCCTGTTATGTTAATTCTTTTACATCAATAAATAACAGAATGAAAATATCGGTAAAAAATAAAATGTTTCTTAATCGTGCATGGCTTGTTATGCAAAAACATTATAAATTTATAATCGCATTTCTGTTGTCGATGTGGTTTTACTTTTGCATTCCCGGCAATTTGTTCAATAATATTTATTCTACAACAATCAGCGATGCAGAAGGCAGATTGCTCGGAGCAAAAGTTGCCGCCGATGGACAATGGAGATTCCCCGCAATTGACAGCGTGCCGAAAAAATATGAAATTGCTCTCATCGAATTTGAAGACCGCCGATTCTACAGTCATACAGGTTTCGATATTATTGCTACAGGACGCGCATTTATGCGCAATGTGAAACATGGAGAAATTCGCGAAGGCGGCAGCACAATTACAATGCAAGTAGTGCGTCTTGCTCGCAAAGGCAAAAAACGTACAGTAAAAGAAAAAATAATAGAAACTGTTTTGGCAATGCGGCTGGAATTAAAATACACAAAACGGGAAATACTTGCCATGTATGCTTCTCATGCACCTTTCGGCGGAAACGTAGTCGGCATCGAGGCTGCCGCATGGAGATATTTCGGGCGTTCGGCAAACGAACTGTCGTGGGCAGAAGCCGCCACGCTGACCGTACTTCCCAATTCGCCATCGCTTATACACGTGTCAAAAAACAGAGATCTGTTACTTAAAAAACGCAACAGACTTTTAGAAAAACTGCATAAACGCAATTATTTATCGGAAGAAGACTTGCGATTGGCAAAAGCCGAAAATATCCCCGAAGAACCTCTGCCCGTGCCAATGAAAGCGCTGCATTTGTTTGATGCCATAGCAAAACAGCATGAAGGTAAAAAAATTACAACTACAATAAATGCGGAATATCAAAGCAAAGCGACAAATATTTTGAACCGCCATGCCGCCGAATACAGAGCAAACAGCGTAAACAATGCAGCCGCAATAATAATTGATGTGCGCAATAATACAGTGGCGGCTTATGTAGGCAATGTCGGCGATATCAACAGGCAGACAAACAGCGAACATGTTGACATAATAACATCTCCGCGAAGTTCGGGAAGTATTCTGAAACCTTTTCTTTTTGCAGCGATGCTCGACGAAGGTTCACTGTTGCCCGACATGCTCATAGCCGATGTTCCAATACATATTTCAGGCTTTTCGCCTCAAAATTATGACAAAACATTTGATGGCGCAGTGCCTGCGCATACATCCTTGGAACGCTCGTTAAACGTGCCTTCGGTGAGAATGTTGTATAATTATAATCTCGAAAAATTTCATTATTTGCTGCGCAGGCTTGGCATCACAACATTGCAAAAACCTGCAAGCCATTACGGATTATCGCTCATACTCGGCGGCGCTGAAGTCAACCTTTGGGATATTACAAATATTTATGCGTATTTTGCGCGAACATTGAATAATTTCAGGCTGTATAACGGAAAATATAATTCTGCCGATACTCAGAAGGCAACATTTATAGCAAACAGCAAAAAAGAAAAAAATATACTTCACGATGCCGACATAATAAGCGCCGCCGCAATTTGGCAAACATTAAATTCATTATCCGATTTGAACAGACCCGAAGAAGAATCTTCGTGGAAATCATTTCTGTCAAGTCAAAAAATAGCATGGAAAACAGGAACAAGTTTTGGGAATCGCGATGCATGGGCAATAGGCGTTACGCCCGATTTTGCCATAGGCGTATGGGTTGGAAATGCAAGCGGAGAAGGACGACACTTGCTTACAGGCGTGAATTATGCAGCGCCTGTATTGTTTGAACTGTTTGATATTTTACCGAAATCGCAACGCTGGTTTGAACAACCTTATGATGAAATGACAAAAATGAAAGTCTGTAGTAAAAGCGGACATTTGGCATCCGAAATATGCGAAAACACGGATAGCGTTTGGCTGGTAAATGCAGCACAAATGTCGCCCGTATGCCCTTATCACAAACTTGTACATTTGAACAAAGATGAAACATATCGAGTAAATTCCGATTGTGTTGCTTTAAGCGAAATTGTAACCAAATCGTGGTTTGTGCTGCCGCCCGTACAGGAATGGTATTATAGAATCAAGCATCCAGATTATCGCCTGTTGCCGCCGTTTATGCCAAACTGTGCGGATGAAGAATCGTCTCCTGTGGATGTGATTTATCCCGTTCCAGGCAGCGAAATTGTAATCACAAAACAGATAGATGGAAGCATGGGCGGCATTATATGTCAGGCAGTACATAGAAATCCAGATGCAACAATCTTTTGGCATATTGATGATGAATACGCGGGAACAACAAAAATTTATCATCAGCTTGCTGTACGACCGAGCGCAGGCGAACACCAACTCATTTTGGTTGATGATGCAGGCAATACAAAACGGGTTACGTTTTTTGTAAAAAATGCTGAATAATTGGCAGTGTTATAAGCAGTCAGGTATAATTATTACCATAAGTACAGGTTTTATAATGATACGCTTCTATATACATTCCTGTAACATTATCATGAATTTGTCCGTTTTTTGAGCGCCATTTGCACTTTTACCATTCTTTATCAAATCATTATTTTGACAATGAAGACAAACTATTTCTAATCTATGTTTCATAATAATTCTATTTATTTGAAGGCAAAGATAATCATTGCTGATGATTTGTGACACTACCCAAAAATGATATAAAAAAACTGTCTGAAAAGTTAAAAATACTTTTTTAGAGAATTTTTTTTATGCAACGAATGAATAAAATTATTTACAAACTTTGTTTACATAATATACTAATTATCAATATTTCAAGTTTCCGAAAATTATAAGTTTAATCGTCATATCCCTAAAAAAACAAATATTTTTTTCAAAAAAAATATTATAAGATTTTGCTAATAAACGAATAAAAATTACTTTTGTGATAATTAATAAAAAATTTTATCTATTTATAACTTTTAAATTTATGTTATTATGAACAAGACTGAACTTATTGATGCGATTGCAGCAAATGCAGATTTGACGAAAGTAGATTCAAAAAAAGCTCTTGATGCTTTCATTAAAGTTGTATCCACAACATTAAAGAAAGGAGACAAAGTCGCTTTGGTTGGATTTGGTTCTTTCTCTGTAAGCAAAAGAAGTGCTCGCACCGGAAGAAATCCTCAAACAGGTGCTGCTATTAAAATTGCAGCTAAAAAGGTTGTTAGATTCAAGCCCGGCAGCGAACTTACAACAAAAGTAAAATAATGGTTTTACTTTATTGAGAATTGGGGGAACTTTCGCGGTTTCCCTTTTTTTATTTACTTTGCGGTATGAATATGCCATTGAACAGATATTTGGAACAGTTTGTACATGACAAACGCGTTGAACTGCTGCGGCAAAAACTGCTGCAACGTACTCGATATCTCTGCATTTGCCTCGAAGACATTTATCAGTCGCAAAACGCAAGTGCAGTGTTGCGGACTTGCGAAGCATTCGGAATACAGGACGTACATATTGTAGAAGATAAAAATAAATATCAAATAAATCCTATGGTTGTCAAAGGTTCTGTGAAATGGCTGAGCCTGTACAAATACAATTCGCCGCAACCAAGTTACGATGCGGTGCAATATTTGAAAAATCATGGCTATCGCATTGTTGCTACAAGCCCTTACGGAGATAATGTAGCGCTCGAAGATTTTGACATAACAAAAGGAAAAACCGCAGTATTTTTCGGAACGGAGTATTCTGGAATATCTGATACGGTAAGAAAAAATGCAGATGAATTTATTACAGTTCCGATGTTCGGATTTGTTGAAAGTTTTAATATATCTGTATCGGCTGCGATAATTTTGCATCAACTTATAATGCAATTGAGGAAATCGACAGTTGCATGGCAATTAAGCGAAGATGAACAAAATACAATAATGCTGCAATGGTTGAGGTCAACAATTCGCAGCGCTGACAAAATAATTGAGTTGTACGAAACTTTGCAAAATCATAATCAAAATAATGAAATAAATAATGAATGAAAACGGATTGAATTTACGAACGCTTTTTTTACGGCACGTAGCGCAAACATCAGATTGTCCAATGTGCATCGAAGTTGACCATGCCGAAGGAATTTATATATATTCTCCTGATGGAAAAACATATATTGATTTGATAGCGGGAGTTTCGGTGAGCAATACAGGACATTGCCATCCCAAAGTCATTGCTGCCGTAAATGCACAGATTAAAAAATATATGCATTTAATGGTTTACGGCGAATATATAGAATCGCCGCAAGTGCTGTATGCAAAGCGTTTGAGCGAATTGCTGCCCGAAAATTTATCATCGGTATATTTTGTAAATTCTGGAAGCGAAGCGGTGGAAGGCGCTCTAAAACTTGCAAAACGATACACAGGACGCACGGAAATGGTATCGTTTGCAAATGCTTATCATGGCAGTTCACACGGAGCAATAAGCGTTATGGGTAACGAAGATTTTCGCAATTCTTTTCGTCCGCTTTTGCCCGATACGCGCATAATAAATTTTAACTGCGAAAAAGATTTAACTCAAATCACAGAACGCACTGCATGTGTTATTGCAGAACCTGTGCAGGGGGAAGCGGGAATAATACAGCCCGAAAATGATTTTCTGAAAAAACTGCGAACTCGATGCTCGGAAAAAGGCGCTTTATTGATTTTTGATGAAGTGCAAACAGGATTCGGTCGTCTGGGAAAATTGTTTGCATTTGAATATTACAACGCAATTCCCGATATTTTGTGCATCGCAAAATCAATGGGCGGAGGAATGCCTCTCGGAGCATTTGTGTCGTCACGCGAAATTATGCAGACATTAAAAACAAATCCCGCTCTCGGCTATATCACCACTTTTGGCGGACATCCTGTTTCGTGCGCCGCCGCTCTTGCATCGCTGAACATAATTATTGATGAAAAACTTGCAGAACAGGTAAACGAAAAATCCAATCTTTTCAAGCAACTTTTGAAACACAACAAAATAAAAGAAATAAGAGGAACGGGATTGTTTCTGGCTGTAGAACTCGGAAGTTCGTTATTGCGCGAACGGTTTATCACCAAAGGCATTGAACGTGGTTTGCTGTCCGACTGGTTTTTGTTTTGCGACACAGCCTTCCGTATTTCCCCACCGCTTACAATCACACACGAACAAATATATGAAATTGTAAATATTATAAATTCAGTACTCGATGAAATATAGTTTTTTTGTACTAACACTAATCTTTTGGGCATGTTTGCCATGCGGTAAAATATTTGCTCAAAACAACGTTCAAAACGAATTGAACAGAATACTTGCCATCGAAAACGTTGAACGGCGAATAATGGCGGCAGACACATTTTGCGACAAAATTGCAGATATAATAAAAACCGACGCAAAAGCCCCAAAAATAGATGCTCCTCAACGAATATCACAACTTTTTTCAAATGATAAAAATGTCGGAATTTATACATGGAGCATACCGACAGAACGCGGAATGTATAAATATTACGGAATTGTAAAATCGCCGAAAGGCGTAGTTATACTTAACGATGTAAACATTAACAGCGAATATATGACCGACCAAAAGTTGACAGACGGCAAATGGTACGGAGCGGTTTATTACGATATTGTTGAAACCGGTATGAACGGTAAAACATCATATACTTTGCTTGGCAACGATTTGAAAGGAATTTTATCGAATAAAAAAATTATTGATATTTTGAATTTTGATGATGACGGAAAACCTGAGTTTGGCGCTGAAATGTTCTACAAACCAAATTGTTTGCGGCTTATATTTGAGTATAATGCCCGCTCGTCGATGCATTTAGTATATGAAAACAAAATGAAAATGATAGTGTACAGTTTTCTTATACCAATGAATACGGGCTTTGAAGGCGATTACCGTTTTTATGTTGCCGATACTTCCTGCGATGGACTGATATACAAAAACGGAAAATGGACACTCGTAGAAAATGTAGTATTTGAAGGAAAAAATACTTATAAAAAATGAACTTATGGATTTTTTTACAACAACAAACGGTGTTGCAATACGCGCATGCGATACAGGAAAAGGAAAAACAATAGTATTGCTGCACGGCTATTTGGAAACAATGGAAATTTGGGAAAATACAATAACTGAATTATCAAAAACTTTCAGAATTATTGCTTTGGATTTGCCGGGACACGGATTTTCCGGTTTTCGCGAAGGCGCTACAACAATGGAATTTATGGCAGACTGTATAAAATCGCTTTTGGATAAACTTGAAATTTCGGAATGTTGTATAATCGGACATTCGATGGGAGGTTACGTTGCATTAGCCTTTGCAAAAAAATATCCCGAAACGGCAAAAGCCCTATGTTTGTTCTGTTCTACGCCAAATGCCGACACCGAGCAAAAAAAGAAAGACCGCGACCGTGAAATAGAACTGATACGGGCAGGAAAAATGGAACTTATCATAAAAAACAATATTTCACGCGGCTTTGCAAATATGAATCTGTCGAAATTGGACGAAGAAATTTTTGCAATCGAAGAAATCGCTTCAATTTCCGATACGAATGGAATAATAGCCTGTTTGCAGGCAATGAAAATTCGCGAAGACATGAACGGTTTTATGAAAACAATTCAAAACAAAACACTTTTTGTATTTGGAAAATACGATAATTACATAACTTTCGATGTTGCAGAAAACATCATGCAAAAATATCCACAGGCAACGACCGCCATACTTGAAAATTCAGGACATAACGGCTTTATTGAAGAACCAGAAAAAGCAATGAAAGCAATAAGTGATTTTGCAGAAAAACATAGTGTTAAGTTACTTATTTAAGATGTCGGATATAATTATTTCTGATTATTTATGACACTGCCATCCATTTCATCATGTCATATTTGAAATTTTATGATTACAGGCAACATTTTGGATTATATATAAATATTTGTTTATTAATTAGATAAATATATAAATTTTATTCTATTAAGGGAAATATTTTCGCTTAAAAATGTGAAAGAAATGTTAAAATGCAATATTCACGGAATCAGTATCTTAGTAAAAAAAAATAAAAAATAAACGAAAAAACATTAAGAAACACGAAAAATGTATTATATTTGCAAAAATAATAAGGTGAAGTATGTTTATCCTGCAAATTTACTGAAGTAATGAAAAAAAACGAGAACATA
>JAISNL010000084.1 GCA_031276235.1 Prevotellaceae bacterium
GTAGGAGATTATACAGTACAAATGAGATGGAAAGGAACATGCGGTTATAGCCAATATACAACTAAAACTATCAGAATACCTGAGAATTCCTTTTATTCCTATTCCGCCGCCTACCCAAATCCCGCAGGAAACGAACTGATTATTGACAGAGAAGAAACAGATAATGAAACACAACAGGCAAATAATGCCACAGTAAAAGTATTGCTGTACAGCCACAGCACAACCAAACTGGCGTACTCTAAGGATTTTCCGGCATCGGCGCAGCAAATAAAAATAGACACATCGCAACTGCCAGACGGAATTTACTACCTCAACATAATATCAAACAACGAAAAAATAAAAGAACAGACAATTATTGTGAAACATTAACGTATTGTTTATCAATGAGACAACATCTAAATCGATTTTATCTATCCTCAAATTATTATGAAACACATAAAGAATCTACAAATGTCAACTATAAATAATCTTAAAATATTGCTTGTTCAGCATGATGTCAGTTTGGGCGATATTGAGGCGAATATCGGAAGAATTGACAGTCTGTTAAACTCCTGCACACAAAAAGCCGATATAATTATTCTTACCGAAATGTTTTCTACCGGTTTTTCAATGAAACCTGAACTGTTTGCAGAACCTGTAACAGGAAAAGCGGTAACATGGCTGTGTGAAAAAGCAAAAAACCTTGATTCTGCAATAATTGCAAGCGTTATGATTGAAGATAGCGGAAAATACTACAATCGAGCGTTTTTTGTTTATCCCGATGGAAAATATGACTGTTACGACAAGCGTCATTTGTTTGGTTACGGAGGTGAGGATACAAAATTTACGGCAGGAAAATCATTGTTGATAGTTGAATATTCAGGATGGAAAATATGTCCGCTTGTATGTTACGATTTACGTTTTCCTGTGTGGAGTAGAAATACTCATAATTATGATTTGCTTGTTTACATGGCTTCGTGGCCCAATGCACGTCAAAAAGTTTGGAGTATTTTGCCTGTTGCACGCGCTATGGAAAATCAATGTTACGTAGCAACTGCAAATCGTACAGGTAGCGATAAAACGGGAAATTATTCAGGAGAATCGAAAATTGTAAATCAGTTCGGCGAAATACTTGCACAAAGCGATATTGGTGTAGAATGTTTAACATTTTGTGAAATCTCATTGTCACAATTACACAGCGAGCGAGCCAAATTTCCGTTTTTGAATGATGCTGATACTTTTTATCTGCAAATTGAATAATCCTACACTATAAATTTGAGAATAAAACATTATTCATATTTACTGATATGTTTTTCAGTTGACCTTAAAATGCTTATAACGAGACCTTTGCAAAACGTTCAAATTGTAAAATATAATAAAAAAAATTACCACATGACAAAAAACATAAATTTGTTATGTAACTATCCTGTTTTTAGCTAATTATAACACAATTTTATTTTGAGAAAACCTTGATATTTTGTATCTTTATGCTTTATTTACAATCAATTACAATAAAAACGAAAAATATCAAGGTAGAGTGCAAAAGTACACAATTAATTGTTTTTTTGGATTGCTTCGTTGCTCCGTTCCTTGCAATGACGTTTTGCGGTGGTTGAGAACATTATACATTGTATGAGACTAATATTTAATTTTAATTGCGATAATTCAGCATCATGAGTAAAACAAACAATCCCCGACAAAGTTTCCATTTGTCGGGGACTTGTTTTATTATACAGAATACATTACAGTCCTGCAACTCGTTTTTTGTATTCCTTTATACAGTCGTCCAAACGCTCGTGAGCGGTTGTATCTCCGGGTACATTGTGCGAAGGATGAATATAAAGTTTTACGCCGCGGTCAGCCAGAATTTCGGCAACGGTGCAGATTGTCATCCACACTGTGGTAATCAGGGCAATTGTTGAAACTGGACCTATTTTGTCCTGATGATTTTTCAAATCAACAGAAGCATCTACCAGCGGGCAGCATGAATCAACAACGTGGTCGGCAATTTCAAACAGGTTTTTGCCTGCCGAATGTCGCGGTTTTTTATTGCCGGTGGCTTTTGCCGAGCCGTACACAATAACTTTCATTCCCTGCTTTTTTGCTTCCAGCGCCACATCTATATTCACAGCGTTAATTCCCGTATGCGAAAAAAGCCATAAGCAGTCGCGTTTGTCGAAGTTCCAACTTTTCATAATTGTTTGTCCGTATCCTTCGGCGCGTTCGAGAAAAAGAAATTGATGAATTCCCATTTCGCCTACAATATGCGTAAAAAACGTAAGCGGAAGTTCGCACAGTGGGTGAAAACCCACAAAACCGCCAATTCGCGGGTACATTTCTTCGATAGGAAGATTTGCATGTCCGCAGCCGAAAGTATGTACCCAGCGTCCTGCTTCTATGGTATCAGCCATAATTTCAGCCGCCTTTTTAATTTGTTCCATTTGAGTTTCCTCAATTTGATTCATTACGCCTTGAGCGTTTTTAAGCCATTGATTTGCTAACATTTTATTTAAATTTAATATAAAATTATGTATTTAATTTGTGTTTAATTTATATTGAATAAACTTATTTTTTGATTTTGGTTTTGCTTTTTGCCAGCGGAAGCACAATCATCATCATTGCAACAGCAACAGCAAGCGTAAGGGGGAAATAGTCAAAATTGCCGCGGTCGAAGAAAATTCCCATAATTCTGTTAAATGCAAACTGTCCGAGCAAACCTGTAAAAATTGCTATTGAAAATGCCGTTCCCGACAATTCTTTGAATGTACTGCCCAGATAATTGAACACTACAGGATATGTTGCGCCAACGCCAAATCCTATCAATGCCGTTGATAAATACACTGCTGCAATATTGCCGGCAAAATACAAAACGCCAACGCCTGCAACCGCTATAGTCAGATACAGATAAAGCGTTGCGCTGTCTTTCATCTTTTTCATTATTGCGCCAAGCGGAATACGACCGGTCAACATTCCTATGGAGAACCACGTAAGTGAAAGCTTTGCTGCGTCATTTGGCGTATTGTGAGCGTTTTCCAGAAATTCAACGGTGAAATTACCGCTTATTCCTTCAAATCCGCTTTGAAAAAACAATATCAATGCAAATAAAACCAGCGAAGGATATTTTAACAGCGCCAATGATTTGCCAAGCGATACGCTGCCTTGCGGTTTGGCTTTGGGAAACTGTATTGCGATAAACATTATTACAAAAACAACCATTATACACGATACGCAATGCAAAGGTATTGTATAATCGGAAATAAAATAATTGAGCAGCGTCCACAATAATGCGCCTGTGCAGTAAAATGCGCCGAGAATACTTAACCGTGCGCCGCGTTTGTCGTCGTCATAAATTTCGGCAACAAGAGCGTTTGTTTCTCCGTTAAGGATGCCGCCGCCAAATCCAAGCATAAACATGGATACGTGCAAAGCTGTCATTTCATGAAAGTTTGCAAGCCCCTGAATACCTGCAAGCGCAAACAGCGCTCCGCATATCAGCAGCCATTTGTATCCGAATTTATCTACCACCGGACCAAAAAGTACAGTGCCCAATATAATTCCTGTTGTTAATGTTGACGGAAGAGCGTTTGCTCCTGCGTCGAGCTGTCCCAAAACAGGACCCAACGCCAGCATTGTAACGCCAAAAAATGCAAGTCCCGCACATGCTGCAATGAAAACAAGATTTCTTTTATACATCTTTTATTTTTGTAGTGATTTGACAGCAAAAGTAGTAATAATTTTTGAACAGTCAATTATTCCTGCCATGACAAAAACATTTAAATTTTGAGCAGGTTGATAAAAAAATTTTTGTTCCATGCGGCATGACTGGCTCTTTTACCATTCTTTATCAAATCATTACTTTGGCAATGAGGACAAACTATTTCTAATATGTGTTTAACTATCGAACAGAAAGCACAAGTTCTCAAAATACTTGCATAAATTGATATTAAAGTACTCTTAATGATTGAATTAAGAGTACTTTTTATTTTAAACTTTTAATATATAATGAAATGAAAGCAAATAGAACAAGAACAACTGTAATACGTAGATATGAAGACGTAAGGTATGAAAATGAAATTGTAAATATAAAACCTTTTATATTATCAATTATTGAAAATTATTCAAACTTGCAAGGTGTAATTTCAGATTTTAAATGTTCCATAAAAGATTGTAATGATGGAATATGTAATATTATAAATAATGAACATTTCAAAAATGATGATGATAGTAAAAATGATTTTATAGAACTTGTAAAAGTAATTGGAATATTATTAGATTTATCAAGAGCATTAGATAATGAAACTGATAATGTACATTACTATACAGATTTGAATAAAATCAAACGAAGACTTGAAAATGAAACGAAAGATGATGCTAAATCAGAATGAAATGAAAAATATATTTGTCCGAAAGGATGAATATATTTTTTATTTTTTTTATATATATTATGATTGAGCGTTGAAATAATTAGTATATTTGTAATTAAAACAATAATGATATGAGAATTTTAAAATATGTACAGGATAATATAAATAATATAAAAGAATGTGAATTAATAAATGACTATAATGAAAAGGATGTAAACCATGCAATAGATTGTTGTTTAAAATTGTTTCATTCTTTGCTTTGTTTAGGTACTTGTTCAAAAAGAAGTATTGAAAATAAAATAAAAGCAGGAAAATTAATTAGAGAAGTAAATGATAGAATAAGAATGATTTGTAAATCATATGATTTATAATTGAATTTGAAGATGAAAAATGAGGCAGAATTAGAGAAAATCCTAATACAACAACTTGAGGAGTAACTAAAACTTTGCCTCATTCGTTTTCATTTTCTCATACTTTCTTAACTTTCAACAGTTTATTTTATAAACTACTTTATAAAAACTTTCTTATAATTTCCTTATTTTCAATCCTTTACTCACAACTCATTGAAATTCAATAAAACTTTGATACTATATTAATTTTCAATCTTTTATCTTTTTTTAAACTATAAATTAATTAATTTTCAATTAATTAATTACATTATTTTAAAAATTCTGATAAAAATCCTCACAACATATTGATTATTATATAGTTTATATTATAAAGTACTTTATGTAATTAACTTTCTTATTATCAATTACATATATTATTTTTATTTTAAATCAATTTTTACTTGACATTTCATATAATTACACTTAAATTAACACTATATCTAACATTATTTCATTACATTACA
>JAISNL010000085.1 GCA_031276235.1 Prevotellaceae bacterium
CTGTGTTTATCAGGCAATATCCCCAAACTTGCAGTGGAGAGCGACGAGGATGTGCGCATCAGGTTCTATATAGCAAGCGAACTGCTGCTCGACGAAACCTATACGCCCGACTTCAACAATCGCATTACCGTTGATTTTAAGGATATTATAATAAATTATCTGTGGTTTACGATTCCTACTTCAAACCTTTTTATGCAGCCGGATATTGTAAAAGAATTTACAATAGAAGTGAACGAGCTTAATACAATAGAATTTTACGTGCTGCGTGCAGGCGTGGCAAAACTTGCGCTGTCGCCCGAAATTTTTACTCTCAAAAATTTTCTTACATGGCAGCCGCGCATGAAAAACACAACGGCATCGCAGCCCGAATGGCTCACTCATTACGCCGGTTTTGAGTCCGCCGATCCTCCGCCACTGCGTTTTATGTACGCAAAAGCATATTTTGCCGACGGCACAAGGCAAAACGTAAGAATAGGCGAGCTGACTACAGATTTTGCTATTACTGTGAATATTAACGCAATAATCAAAAGTTTTGAAACTCTGCCTGTTAAGCTTGAAACGGCAATATTCAAAACCGACAGCCCGGAGGGAGAACTGCTGTCGAAATATCAGTATTACAACATTATTTCCGAAGAGCCTGATGAGCAGTATTTTTTATTTGAAAATTCGCTTGGCGGAATTGATTCTGTGCGCTGTACGGGCGCGCTGAAACGTCATCCCGAATTTACCCGCGAAACGGCGCTAATGGGCAATACGGAACGAACATTTTTTACCGAAAAAAAAGATATTCGTAAGCAAAATACAGGCTGGATTACGAAATACGTTTCAGTTGCGGTTTGCTTACAGTTCGTAAATTATCATTTGTTTTTGTTGTATATCAACAATTTAATTATTTCTGGAAGTAATTTTGTAAGGATAAAATTTTTTATGCGTGCTCTGACATATTCTTCCATGCCGTCAAGCAGTTCGGTTGATTCTATTGTTTCGAGTTTGTTTATACATTTTTGCAAATAGTCATTAAATTTCATTTTTGTTTTTGATTCAACAATAAATTTGTTGATATCTATATTTCTGTTTAGAAGAAACCAAGTGTCAAAAATGCTTCTGTTCAATATTGCGCTCGAATCCGACATGTCGCATAATTTATTTGCAAGTATATCGTTGACAGTCATTACACGCATATTGATTCCTAAAAGATTTTTTATTTCATAATTATTGTTGGATTCTTGCTTTGAAATTTCTATTTTTGTTTTTCTGTTTTCAATGCCGTGGCTTAATGTAATTGTTTGTCCGAAAAATATAATTGCCAAATCAAAAATATTTCCATATTTCATTAAAATATTTTTTATTTTTTCAAGAACAGGTTTTTCTTTATTATGATCAATTAAGTTAAAATCCAAATCTATCGCACAGCGCGGTAAATTATAATACAGCATCAATGCTGTTTCTCCTTTCAGTCCAAGATAATTAGACAATTCAATATCAGCATAAACATCTTTTAATATTTGTATTATAAGAAATCGGTATTTGTCGGTATCAATCATTTTGCAGTATATTTTTCACTAATTTAGATAGTTTGTTTGACTTATATATTGGCAGTATTTTGGCTATAACTGTTTTGTTGAGAGTATCAAGATTTTTGAAATCATATTTTTTGCCCAAATACAGTAAATCCAAAAATGCTCTTTCGGGCTTTGCAATATTAGTGTTGTTAATTCTTTTTATTCCCAAAGGATTAGCCAATATTTCCTTTTTTAACTTATGATATGAAAATGTTTTATTGTCAACCTCTATTTGTCGAGATAAATAGCATACAGAGGTTACTGTTTCTTTGTTTTGTGATATGATTCCGTTTTTTATAAGGACATATTCTAATGAAATATATGAAGGCGTATATATTTTATTTGCAAGTTCTTCGTATGAATAATTTAATTTTGTATATATCCCGCGTCGAGGGGATAATATTTTTTTGTTGCGTACATAATAGTTTAATTTCTGATTTATTGAATTAAAATTGGTTTCGTATGTAAGCATACTTATATCAATTAATCTGAATACAGACTCAGAACTGTTGTTAATAGCGGTTATTGTACCTTTGTTTTTATGTGTGTCATCGTGCATTTTACAGAAAAATAATGTTTATCGGTTGCAAAATTATATATTCTCTTTGTATAAAGCAAATTTTTATGTATTTATGTGTAAAAAAATATAATTCTGCATCTTTTTTTTAATCGCGATAAAAACATTTATCTGTTTTTCAAATCAGCCAAAATCTGGTCAAGCGATGTTAAATCGGTAATCAGTACCTGCCGCGCCTTGCTGCCTTCGTACGGACCTACAATGCCTGTTGCTTCAAGCTGATCCATTATTCTTCCTGCGCGGTTGTACCCGAGCGAAAGTTTTCGCTGAATGAGCGATGTAGAACCTTGCTGGGCGGCAACAATAATTCGAGCCGCTTCGTCAAACATCTTATCAAGATCGTTGGTATCTACATCTGCTATTTTGTCATTGTCTTCGCCCGTATATTCTGGAAGTTCGAATGCCGTAGGATATCCCTGCTGTTTGCTTATGTATGATGTTATTTTTTCAACTTCATCGGTTTCAATAAGTGCGCATTGCAATCGAGTCAGTTCGCTGCCTGTTGAAATAAGCATGTCGCCGCGTCCTACAAGTTGATTTGCTCCTGGCTGGTCTAAAATTGTACGTGAATCAATCATCATCGTAACGCGGAAAGCGATGCGTGCAGGAAAATTGGCTTTAATCAAGCCTGTAATAATGTTTGTTGTAGGGCGTTGAGTGGCAATCACGAGATGTATTCCTATTGCGCGCGCCAACTGTGCAAGACGCGCTATAGGCTCTTCTACTTCTCGTCCCGCCGTCATTATCAGGTCGGCAAACTCGTCAATAATAACTACTATATACGGCAAATATTTATGTCCTCTGTTGGGATTTAATCTTCTATTTATGAATTTGTCATTATATTCTTTAATGTTTCGCAATTGAGCATCTTTGAGCAGGGCATACCTGTTGTCCATTTCTATACAAAGAGATTTAAGGGTATGTATTACTTTCTGATTTTCGGTAATGACAGCCTCATCTGCATCAGGCAGTTTAGCCAGAAAATGATGTTCAAGTTTTGAATACAGTGTAAGTTCAACTTTCTTTGGGTCAACCATTACAAATTTGAGTTGCGATGGATGTTTTTTGTAAAGAAGAGAATTGATTATGGCGTTCAAACCTACTGATTTGCCTTGTCCCGTAGCTCCTGCAACAAGCAGGTGAGGCATTTTGCACAGGTCGAAAGTGAATGTTTCGTTTGATATTGTTTTTCCCATCACCACAGGTAATTCGTAGCGTGATTCCTGAAATTTTTTAGAACATACCAGCGATTTCATCGATACTATTGCAGGATTTTCATTAGGTATTTCAATCCCAACAGTGCCTTTTCCCGGAATGGGAGCGATTATTCTGCAGCTTAGCGCCGATAAACTCAATGCAATATCGTCTTCGAGACGCTTGATGGTTGCTATTCGTATTCCTTCGCTTGGCACGATTTCATAAAGCGTTACTGTCGGTCCGGGCGTAGCTATTATACGTTTTATGCCTATTTTGTAATGTGAAAGTGTTTCTACAATTTTGTTTTTATTTCGTTCGAGTTCTTCGGTTGTCATTTCTCCGCCGCCTTTGCCCGCATAATCATCAAGCAAATCAACAGGTGGAAGTTTATATGATGATAAGTCAAGAGTCGGGTCGTAAAGAGTATTTGGAATTTCGTCTGGATCTAAAAATTCATCTTCTTCGGGCTTATTTATTTCTATATCGGTAGGGAAAATGGGTGTTGTCTTATTTGTTTTTTTAATGCTGATATATTCATCCTTTTCATCCTCTTCTTCTTTGGTTGAGTCATCTTCTTCTTCCGTTTCAATATGCGGTTGATGATATTTTTCTGTCTCTTTTTTATTATTTTCAACAGCAGGATTTTGTTTTTTTGCATGTTTGAACAGTCGTGCAAATCGAATAAAAATCCGTTCTATCAGCGAAATTGTATTTTTATTTATAAAAATTGCCAGCAGCACAATAGAAAAAATCAGTATCAAAACAGTGCCTGTAATGCCAGTATTCTTTTGCAACCAGTCGCTTACAAAATGTCCATGAGCGCCGCCCATTCCCTTGGCAAGAACTTTTGTTTGCAATATGCTGTCAATGAATCCTAACGTGATGGATACAACGATTGTACTTAATGAAATTACGAGTAATGTTTTTAAAAACGGTATTCCGCGAATTTTCAACAGACTTAAACCCAATATCGCCATAAACAAAGGCACGCCTATGGACGCAAACCCAAAACCTTTATCAACAATGAAACTTGCAAGTTTCAATCCCGAATTGCCGCCGCTGTTTTCAGCCCGTGCGACAGAATCGGTAACCATTGATATGTTTTGGTCGTTTTTCCACGAAAAAAAGTGAGATACGATTGAAAATATCAAAAATATGGATATAAGTACAAGAGCAGCGCCAATGATAAATCTGGCTCTTTCATCGCGCCATAAATTTTGTGAATCGTTTTTTTTCTTCTTTTGCTGTTTTGCCATAAAAATTGCTTAATAATGTCATTATCAGGAACAGTTAAGTAATTCAAGATAATATATTTGCTGCAAAGTTAACATTAAAAATCTGATTTTACGCACAGCAAGATAAAATCTTGTTGAAAAATTTAGAAGAGATATAGCTGTTTCTTCCCAATCTGGTCATGTGGCATTGAAGTGTATAATGATACTGAAACAAATGAAATAAGTACACGTATTAAAACACTTGAACGTTCAATTTTTGAAGAATATGCAACGTTACGATGTAAAATTTCAAAATTTGGGACTGTCATACGAACTTATAGAGATAAAATGTTAACTATAATTAATGACGACCACTTTGAATATTATTGTAGATACAATAATAATAGTAAAAATGATTTTATAGAACTTGCAAAAGTAATTGCAATATTATCAGATTTATCAAAAACATTAGATAGGAAAGCCGATGATGTATATTATTATAGCGATTTAAATACAATTAGACAAAGACTTGAAAATGAAATGAAAAATACTACTGAATTAGAATGAAATGAAAAATATATTTGTCCGAAAGGATGAATATATTTTTTTATTTAATATACATTGTAATTGAGCGTTGAATATATTTAATAATATAAATATATTTTTTGTGTGTATATATTGTAATTGAGCGTTGAAATAATTAGTATATTTGTAATTAAAATAATAATATGGAAAAAGATAAAAATAAATTAATAAGAAAATTGATGATAAAAGCAGATAAGCAAATTTCATCTGGTATGGGAATATGTACTATGATATGTAATAGATTTGAATATAAAAGAGAACTTCGTGATAGAGCAGAGATATATAGAGGAACAATGATACAGCTATTAAGAATGATTAATAGAACAGATGGTGATGCTCGTATTGAAGTACTTTTAAGAATAAATAATATATATAAAAAAGTAATAGAATTGTGTAAAGAAATAGATGGAATATATCATCCAAACGATGATGCATCAAAAACTATGAGTATTTAGAGAGTTTTTTGAATGAATTTGAAGATTAAAAATGAGGCAGAATTAGAGAAAATCCTAATACAACAACTTGAGGAATAACTAAAACTTTGCCTCATTCCTTTTTATTTTCTCATACTTTCTTAACTTTCAACAGTTTATTTTATAAACTACTTTATAAAAACTTCCTTATAATTTCCTTATTTTCAATTCTTTACTCACAACTCATTGAAATTCAATAAAACTTTGATACTATATTAATTTTCAATCTTTTATCTTTTTTTAAACTATAAATTAATTCATTTTCATTTTCTCATATCTTCTTAACTTTCAATATTTTATTTTGATAGATTTTATCTATATTTCAATCTTTTTTATAAATCATATCTAATAGATTTTATCTATAACTTTCTTAATCCAATAGATTTTATCTTATTCTTTTAACTTTCAATCCTTTATAAATTAGGATTTTTCAATCATTTTCAATAAATTTCAATTCTAACTCTTCAATTTTTTATCATTTTTCAATCATTTTATTTATAACTTATTAAAATTCAATCTTTTAACTCTGATATTATAAAAGATTTTCAATCTTTCATAATACTTTCTTACAATTACTTAATTATCAGAGTTATATATTTAATTTATTAATTTTAATACAATTATAAAATAGATTGATTTGTCCTAATTTTATATTATTTTTGAGTAGTAATTTCAAATAATAGATTGATTTATCCTAACAATTACTTTATTTATTATTAACTTTCTTATTATCAATTACATATATTATTTTTATTTTAAATCAATTTTTACTTGACATTTCATATAATTACACTTAAATTAACACTATATCTAACATTATTTCATTACATTACA
>JAISNL010000149.1 GCA_031276235.1 Prevotellaceae bacterium
AAGTTCCCAAAAAAGGTACAGGCATGATGGCTATAAGATAAAAAAACAGAAATGTTAATTATTGATAATAAATAATTTAATTAAGAATAAAAGTAAATTTTTAATTTGAGTCAAAGATTCAATTCAGCATAAAAACGACTCAAAATTACCTTGTTTTCAGGATAAATTTTCAAGCATAAAATACAGAAGACAAGATTAATAATCAAAACCCCAGCATCAAAATTCATCGCAAAATTCACAACCAGCCTTCCTTGCAAAATAATTAACAGTATAAAAAACAAAATCTCACAATCTACAAATAAAAACGACAAATATGCATCCGAATTTTAACAAATAGCACTCCAAAATCAGTTAACAGATGAATTGGCTGTATAATGAAATATTGCATTTGTAAAGAACGACTGACTGATAATGAAAAATCACAAATATATTTCCCTGTCGATGTTGATTTTTTTCAAAAAATATTCGTCATGAGACACGGCTACAATAGCGCCTCTATATTTGTTGATGGCATTAATCAGTATTTCCATGTTTCGGATGTCTAAATTGTTGGTGGGTTCATCCAAAACAATAATGTCGGGCGGACAATTGCTTAATGTGAGGCAACACAGCATCAGCCGCATTTTTTCGCCTCCGCTTAATACGCTGCATGACTTGCTCCAGTCTTCTTTGGCAAACAGAAACCTGTTGAGGCGAATTTTTATTTCATGTTCCTGCAATGCAGTAAAATTAAATTGACGGGCTTGTTCGTACACAGTAAGCAAATTGTTTATTAACGAATAATCCTGATCAATATATATTGATTGACTGATATTGACAGATATTTTGCCCGATATGGGTTTTAACTTGCCTAAAATTATTTTTATTAAAGTTGTTTTTCCAGCTCCGTTTAATCCTTTCAGCGCTATTCTTTCTCCTCCTGTCAGATGAAAATTCAACGCCTTGTGCCAAAGTAACTGTTTGCCGTATCCGAAGTTTATACTGTTTGCGCAAACAAGTATTTTCCCTCTGTGCGGCGCAGAATCATCAAAATTCAATTTTATTCTGTCGATGTCGGGCAGTTCTTTTTTCAGTTCGTTCAGCGTTTGCGCAAGCGTATTTATTTTTTCGATGTGAACATCTTTAAGCCGCGACAAACTTTTTTCCGCATCGTTTTTCATTTTGTTCATCATTGCTTTAGGCATACCTTTCTTTTGTTGCCAGTTACTTCCGCGTGCATTCCGTTTTTGTTGCCGTTCCAATGTTTCACGTTCTTTTTCCTGTGCTTTTTGCAGTTCTTTTTCTTTGGTTTTTACGCTTTGATGCAGCGCTTGGTTTTCAATTATTTTCTGTTCTTCGTAAAAATCGTAATTTCCGCCGTACACTGTTATCCCGTCTTTGCTTAATTCGCAAATCGAGTTTAGCAAATTCAGCAGTTTGCGGTCGTGGCTTACTGCCAGCAAAGTAACAGAAGTAGAGCGAATAAAATCGTACAGCGCCTGTCTGGACGATGTGTCCAAATGATTGCTCGGCTCGTCAAGCAATACAAGTTCGGGCTGGTGAATGGATATTCCTGCGAGAAATACTTTTGTTTTTTGCCCGCCGCTTAATGTTTCCATCTTTTGCGACAGGCTCACATCTTCCAGTTTCCAGTATTTCAAGGCTTCGATACAGCGTTCTTCAACAGTCCAGTCGTCTTCGAGTTTGGCAATGCAGGCATCAGTCAGGTTGCCTGCAAGAATTTTGTGCAAAGCCTGTAATTTATCTTCTGCCTGCAATGCCTGCGCAACTGTCAGATGATTGTACTGACCAAATATTTGCGGCACATAATAAAACGTACCATCTGTGTAAACATGTCCTGATGATGGCGTCAAAATTCCTGCAATTATTTTGAGTAATGTAGATTTTCCCGTACCGTTATTGCCAATCAAAGCGATTTTGTCGCGGCGGTTAACGGTAAGATTGATGTTTTTGAACAGCAATTCCCTGTCGGGATGTATGTAAGTGAGATTTTGTATAACAAGCATAATAATTTCCTTAAAAAATGATAACTTATTGCCGCATACTTTGCAGCGTTGTTGATTGAGTTTATTTTTTAAAAGAAATTATATCACATTGGTATGCCTGTTTAATTTGTTTGAGAGTACAAAAGTATGTAAAATTTTGGAATATCCAAACGCATGGAATAAAAATGGGTAATGTCATACATTGTATGAAGTTGACAGTTGTAAGTTATTACCTCAAATTTTGAACATATTTGTTAAAACTTCACTCTAAAAGACTAAAATTTTAGACTGAAAGACTAAAACTTCACTCTAAAATGTTAAATCCTCACTGTAAGCCTTGCTGACGCTTTTCTTATTTTGCAATTATAATACTATTTAATATCTTTGCAAAAACATTTTTTATGAATACAAAAACAAAAAGAACGCCTCTTTCCAGTTTCGGAGAGTTCGGATTAATAGAACATCTTACAGAATCATTAAAAATTATTAACCGTTCAACGCACAAAGCAGTTGGCGATGACGCAGCCGTAATGGATTATGGCGCAAAATACGCTGTAGCGTCAACCGATATTTTGCTTGAAGGCATTCATTTCGATTTAACATATACGCCTCTCAAACATTTGGGATATAAAGCCGCTACCGTAAATTTTTCTGATATTTACGCAATGAATGCACAGCCTGCACAGTTGCTTGTAGCCATTGGCATTTCGTCCCGTTTTTGCGTAGAGGACATCGAACAAATATACGAAGGAATAAAACTTGCCTGCAAAACATATAATGTTGATTTGGTTGGCGGAGATACATCCACATCGCTCACAGGATTAACGCTTAGCCTTACAGCGCTTGGCGAAGCCGACAAGGAAAAAATATGCTGCCGCAATGGAGCAAAACCCAACGACTTGATTTGTTTAACCGGCAACCTTGGCGCAGCTTACATGGGACTGCAACTGCTGGAACGCGAGAAAAAAGTTTTTGAAGGAAATGCAGACATACAGCCGCAATTTGACGGTTATGATTATGTGCTGCAACGGTTTTTGAAACCCGAAGCACGCAGAGACATTATTGATGCGATGGCAGATGCAGACATTGTACCTACATCGATGATAGATATTTCGGACGGACTGTCGTCAGAAATCATGCATATATGCAAACAGTCGAACACAGGCGCGCGTATTTATCTTGAACGTATTCCGATAGCTTCGCAAACATTCAAAATTGCCGAAGAAATGGGCATTGATGCAGTTACCGCTGCATTAAACGGCGGCGAAGATTATGAATTGCTGTTTACGCTTCCGCTTGCTTTGCGAGACAGAATAAAAGATTTGGGAGGAATAGACGTTATAGGACATATCACCGAAGCCCAAACGGGAAGTTATCTTATAACTCCTGATGGGTCGGAAATAATGCTGCAGGCACAGGGCTGGCAGCACGTGTAAGATAGAGCGCGTCATTGCGAGGAACGCAGCGACAAAGCAATCCAGAAAATACAACGCAGGGAGCGGGATTTGCCTGATAACAGTGAATATTTGTAAAGGCGTAAAAGTTGTAAAAAATACAACTTTTATACATCTTTGATTTGAATATTTACATTATCTTTGTA
>JAISNL010000156.1 GCA_031276235.1 Prevotellaceae bacterium
TCAGGACGGCACGGATACGCCGACAGCGAACAGTATTACGACTACGCAGCAGAGTTGCAGGCTATGGTATGGAAGTTGACCGACAGGGGCGAACTGCTCTCGGACGAAGATATCGCTTTAATCGAACAGATGGAAAACAGCTAAGCTTTCCCGTCTAATTGGATAGTGAAATAAGCAATAGCATCTCAACTCCAAAAATAATGTATTGATATAAAACAATGGTAATAATCTTGTTATAATATATAACAATAATATTTATTGGCTTGTTATTTGAGCATTTTCCCAAATACCTCAAGCCAACAACAAAAACCTCTCATACTGCATGAGAAGTTTTTGTTTGCCAATATGTCATTATTACCTTAGTCGCAGTTACGTTCCAAGTTATAGTTTACTTCGTATGCGCTCCTGTATGCGGGCATTGCTTCAATGTCTGTTGGCGTGCTGTATGCTGGAATTGGATACGCAAATACAGTATCATTTGCAGCATCTGTGCCGTTTATGTTTTTTTATATGTAAAATTATAATAAAAACCTGTTTCACGTGTGTCATGAAGATTGCTTCACGAGTATCATGAATGAGGCTGGTACCGTATCTATTGATGCGTTAAAGCAGGCTTTAATGATGCGTTAAATGAAATGACGGGCAAATACGTAATAGTTGACAGTTATTTTTTCGTTCTTCACTCTGCGGGTTAGCAATGATGTGCTGCGTGGTTGCCTTCGCAATAGCGAAGAAAAATTACGGTAGTCGTAATCGGACGTTTACATGTGTCGTAATCGAACGTTTACATGTGTCGTAATCGGACGAATGAATAAGCCTCTGCCATGCGGCGGATAATAATTAGAAACAATAAATCTTTAGTAATTTATAAATTGGCGATACAATGATAAAATACAAAAACCAGCGGAGGCTACCTACAGCCCCGAAAGTTTCTTTATTTCGTTTAACTTGTTCAGCGCTTCTATTGGGGTAAGGTTGTTTATTTCAAGATTTTTAAGTTCATCGCGTATTTGCTTCAACACAGGGTCGTCAAGTTGAAAAAAACTGAGCTGATATCCGCTGCGGGTTTCGGCTATTTCGCTTATTGACTTGTCAAGGGGATTCTTTTTATTGTTTTTTTCAAGTTCCTTTAATATTTCTTCGGCGCGGGCAACAACGCTTTTGGGCATTCCCGACATTTCGGCTACATGAATGCCAAAACTGTGTTCTGTGCCGCCTTTCACAAATTTGTGCAAAAAAATCACTTTGTCGTTTATTTCTTTCACGGCAATATTGTAGTTTTTGATGCGTGCAAATGATTTTTCCATTTCGTTCAGTTCGTGATAATGCGTTGCAAACAGGGTTTTGGCTTTTGCCGAAGGATGTTCGTGAATATATTCAACCATAGCCCACGCAATAGAAATTCCATCGTAAGTGCTTGTTCCGCGTCCTACTTCGTCAAGCAATACAAGCGAGCGATGTGAAAGATTGTTAAGAATGCTTGCCGATTCAAGCATTTCAACCATAAATGTAGATTCGCCCTGCGAAATGTTGTCGGATGCGCCTACGCGGGTAAAAATTTTATCTACTATGCCTATCTTTGCCGACTGCGCCGGCACATAACAGCCTGTTTGCGCAAGCAGCACTATTAGCGCCGTTTGCCGCAATATTGCCGATTTGCCAGACATGTTGGGTCCTGTTATAATTATTATTTGCTGGTCTTTGCTGTCGAGAAAAACATCGTTTGCAACGTAGTTTCCCTGCGGCATCATGGTTTCTATCACTGCGTGGCGTCCCTGTCTGATGTCAATTTCGTCTCCATCGGTAATTTCGGGTTTGCAGTAACTGGATTTAGCGGCAACAGTAGCAAAGGCAAGCAGGCAGTCAAGTTTGGCAATCAGCGAAGCATTAAGTTGAACGGGAACTACAAATTCGAGAATATTTGCAATCAAATCGCTGAATATTTGCTGTTCTATGACTATCATTTTTTCTTCGCCTCCCAGAATTTTTTCTTCGTAATGTTTCAGTTCGTCAGTAATGTAGCGTTCGGCTTCGGTAAGCGTTTGTTTGCGTATCCAGTCGGGAGGCACTTTGTCTTTGTGAGCGTTTCTTACTTCAATATAATATCCGAAAACGTTGTTAAATCCTATTTTCAGCGATGTTATTCCTGTGCGTTCGATTTCTCTTTCCTGAATTTCGAGCAGATATTTTTTGCCGTTGCGTATTATATTTCTAAGTTCATCGAGTTCTGCGTTCACGCCGTCGGCAATCACTCCGCCTTTTGCAATCTGGTTTGGAGCATCGGGCAATATTTCTTTTTTTATTTTCACTCTTATGCTGTCGCAAGCATTAAGCTGTTCGCCAATTTTCACTATATTCGGTTCGCCTGTATTTGTGCAAAGATTTTTTATCGGTTTTATTGCCGACAGGGCTGTTGCAAGTTGCAGCGTTTCGCGGGGTACTATTTTTCCCGCCGATGCTCTTGACATTATTCGTTCTATATCGCCTATTTCATATATTTTTTCTATAAGTTTTTCACAAATATCGCTGTTTTTCAAAAAATATTCTACCGTATTTAGCCTCGAATTTATAGTACGAATATCTTTCAGCGGCAGCGAAATCCAGCGGCGCAGAAGTCTTGCTCCCATTGGAGAAACGGTTTTGTCGATTATATCTACAAGCGTTTTTGCATTTTCGCCAAACGAGTGAAACAGTTCGAGATTGCGAATGCTGAAGCGGTCGAGCCATACGTAATCGTCTCCATCTATGCGCGAAATGGATGAAATATGTTTAAGTTTTTCGTGTTGAGTTATGTCTAAATAAAACAGAGTTGCTCCGGCGGCTACAAGCCCTGATGTTATATTTTCAACGCCGAAACCTTTCAGAGTATTTGTTTTCAACTGTTGAAGCAGTTTGTTGTATGCTGCATCTTCCACAAATGCCCATTCGTCAAGTTTGTATATGTAATGTTTGTCGCCAAAATAATTTATAAAAACGGCTTCATATCCTTTTTGAAAAACAATTTCTTTGGGCGAGAAATTTGTAATCAGTTTGTCCACATATTCAGCCGAACCTTCCGACACAAAAAACTCGCCTGTAGAAACATCCAAAAAAGCGACGCCTGTAAGTTTTTTGTTGAAATGAACGCAGGCTAAAAAATTATTTTCACGGTTTTCGAGAACATTTTCCGAAAAAGTAATACCGGGCGTAACAACTTCGGTAATTCCGCGTTTCACTATTTTCTTTGTTTTCTTCGGGTCTTCCAGCTGGTCGCATATTGCAACGCGCTGTCCTGCGCGCACAAGTTTGGGAAGATACGTATTTATGGCATGATACGGGAAGCCTGCAAGTTCTACATGCTGAGCCGAACCGTTGGCGCGCCGCGTAAGCGTGATGCCAAGAATTTCGCTTGTTCTGATGGCATCTTCGCCAAATGTTTCATAAAAATCGCCAACACGAAACAGCATGATGGCATCGGGATGTTTTGCCTTCATTGCAAAATACTGTTTCATTAGCGGAGTTTCTACTATGTTTGTGTCCTGTATCAAATTGTGTCGGATTTTATTTATATGAGCGGCAAAATTAATATTTTTTTATGGTTATATGATTGATGTTTGAAAAAATTGTTCATTGTTATCATGCAAACATGCAGGTTTGCTACCTATGTTAATTTTTCTATATTGCTTTGCTACCGCTTGTAAACATTAAGATAACGTCTAAAAGAAGCAGTGCATCTTTGCGAGCGTTAGCGAAGCAATCCAAAAACCAAAAAAACCATTCCCCCTCAAAAAAAATTTTTTTTTTAACATTCATCTCCGAACGTTTTTTGTCCCATAATTTACATTATGTTAAGTTTGGAAACACAAAAGTAATTAAATTTTAATTAATTACAAATTTTCTAAAAA
>JAISNL010000146.1 GCA_031276235.1 Prevotellaceae bacterium
TGATTATTCTAATGAAAATATTATTTATGAATTTTGTGCCGATAATAAACTGATAATAAATGGATATGTTGAAAATGATTTCAGTTCAGGCGAACATTATTATTCATATCAACAGTTAATTGAGTGTCCGACTTGTGATCCGGGACCAAATTTGATAATAGATGACAATAATCTGATATATTGTTTGGCAAGGAAGGATTCTAATGAGATGAGTATTGGAGCGGATGAAATTATAATAAAAGGAAAAATAAAAGTTGTAAGTAGAAAATTCACACAAATAAAATAATTATGAAAAAACTATTATTACAAACCACAGCAATATTGCTGATTTTGGCAGGAGTGATTGCCTGTGAGAAGGAAGAAAAAGAAGAAGGGAATGTGCCTTATGCTCCTTGTCCATGTGAAGGAGAAGAAGTAGCTGGCATTAAACTGTCAGAAACAGCTTTGCTTGTAGCCGATTCTGTTCGGGAGTTAATATTAGCCGATACTATTTTTGATGTAAAAGGTGACGTTATGTATTATGCAGTCTTTAATTATGGTAAATCGCATGATAGAATAATAGTTTATATATGTAATTTTCCTGATTTTGCAAAGGAATGGGATATACCTCCACACGGACGTGAGATATATTTAAGTGGGAAACTGTACAATAAATGTTTTGAGTTGCCCAATTATTTAGAAGAACGTTGTTTTAATATGGTATTAACAAATATAAAATTAAATTAAAATGAAAAAGATATTTATAACATTTAAAAATAAAAAAGTTATGAAAAAGATATTATTACAAACCACAGCAATATTGCTGATTTTGGCAGGAGTGATTGCCTGTGGGAAGGAAGAAAAAGATGGATATATAGAAATTCCACAAATGAATATTTCAACTCCAATAGGGGATATTGTGAGTATTTTTGAATTGAAATATGGTGAAACGAAAAAGTTTACTTATAATGAACAAACAATTGATTTTTCAATAAACGATGTAGAAAACAACGTATTGGATTGTTCTGTGATAGATTTTATTAGTCCTGAAGATATTGAAAACATTCGTGTTCATGTAGGACTTAATATTAATGTTGGCAACAAAAACAGTTTGACATTAGTTAGCTCGAAAACCTGCGGAGCGCTGGCGTATATAAATGATGGCGGGGATATTCAGCATGTGATAGACATATTGCAAGAATTATTATCGGCAATAAATCCTGATTATTTTACACAGGAGTTTCCGAATTATTTTGGAGATAGATTATTAATTCAAAACACAGAATTACAAATCAACATGGCAAAGGCTTATCCTTCTTATGATAATGGAAATAAGAGTTTATATAAATTTATATTCATATTAACAAAAACAAAATAAATAATGAGCAGAATATTTATTATAATATTTATGTTATTGATTAATCTTGATTTAGTAGCGCAATCAGAGTGTGCAACGCAATCCTCAGCACCTCCAAGTTGGATATTTAGTGCCACAACTCAATCACAACAATCAGAACAACAAGGTGTATATTTAATTAATATTTATATTCATATCATTAGGAGTTCAAACGGAAACGGATTAGGGTCAGGAATAGCAACATCAATTATTTCAACACTTAATACTGCATATTCAAATACAAACATACAATTTGCCTTAATGGGATATGAATTTGTAAATAATGATTATTATTATAATGATATTAGTTCCGAAATAAAACAATCTCAATTATTATCTTTAAATTCACACAGCAATGCAATTGATATATACGTTTTAGGAACATCAACACAAACGGGAGGATTTGCAGGAAAAGCGGCAGACATTATATCAACATCATTTATAATTGGTGGTAATTATTATAATGTATCAACCTTACCTCATGAGATGGGACATTGTTTAGGTTTATATCATACACATCATGGAACCGTTACCGAAAATGGCGATAGTAACCAATGTAAAGAACTTGTTAATGGTAGCAATGCTGCCACTTGTGGCGATTATATCGAAGATACTCCCGCAGATCCTAATGTGTGGATAGCAAATAGTTGTTCCTATACAGGGACAGGAAAAGATGCCAATGGACAATATTACAATCCCAGTCCATTAAATATAATGTCATATTCATATAAACCGTGTCGAAATATGTTTACGGCATTACAAATTCAGCGAATGCGTAGTTGTATACAATATACATCTATATTACAAAATACATTGGCTACTCCAACCATTTTGGGTAATAATATACCATATAATTTTCAACAAATAACTTATACAATAGCAAATTTACCTACCGGTACATCCGTAACATGGAGTGGTAGCAACAATGTAAATATAATAAGCGGACAGGGAACTTCGCAGGTTACAATTTCAATATGCAGCGGCAGTAGTGCAACATTAACCGCAACTCTTTCGGGAGCAGTCAATCAGGTTTTAAATAAAACACTTGAAGTAAACGCAGGAAATTTATCTGTAGATGAATACTTAGACCATGTTGACGTTTGGTTAAATCATCCTTATGCACAGTGTTTTGACTGGGAAATAAGTAACAGCCTTACAAGTATTATTGGTAATGGCAATATTAATTGTAGTAATTATAGTTCATTATCATTTACAGTATTAAATGGAACAGAAGGAGGTTGTTTTGCAGTTAGAGCGCGTAATGGCAACTGTTATAGTTATTGGCACGGTTCGGATATTAATCTTTGGCGTCCTCAAATTGGCGTTAGTTATCTTAATCCTATGAGTGGAGAACCTTTTTCTGCCTGTTTAGTTGAACCAGTACCGGGTACTCAAATGAGTGGAGGTGTAGAATATTATTGGTACATAGATAATCATTTGGTTGATGTTACAACAGAACCGTGCGTTTATTCATATAATTGGACATGTGGATATTCAACACATTGCTATGTTATTGCCGTTATAGATGGCGAAACAGAAATTTCATCTAACCATGTTGATTTCTGGGGAATGTGTACAGGAGGAGGCTACAGTAGCACTTACTCCGCCGCATACCCAAACCCTGCGGGAAATGAACTGATTATTGACAGAGAAGAAACAGATAATACAATACAAACGAACTCACTAAACAGTGAACAAAACATACAGGCAAAAAATGCCACAGTAAAAGTATTGCTCTACAGTCACAGTACAACCAAACTGGCGTACTCTAAGGATTTTCCGGCATCTGCGCAGCAGATACGGATAGACACATCGCAACTGCCTGACGGAATTTATTATCTCAACATAATATCAAACAACGAAAAAATAAAAGAACAGACAATTATTGTGAAACATTGAAAATTGAATTATAAAAACAAAAAAATAAAATATCATTAATATGGAAAAAAAAGAATACAAATTATTAAAAGGTAATGAAGTGATAGCAATAGCGGCTATTCGTTGCGGCTGCGACGGATATTTTGGCTATCCTATTACGCCTCAATCGGAAGTGATGGAAACGCTTATGGAACTGAAACCGTGGGAAACCACAGGAATGGTTGTGCTGCAAGCCGAAAGCGAGGTGGCTTCCATAAACATGCTCTACGGCGGAGCGGCAACAGGTAAAAAAGTATTTACATCATCGTCGAGTCCCGGAATAAGCCTTATGGCTGAAGGATTAACATATCTGGCGGGAGCGGAACTTCCGTGTTTGATTGTGAACGTGGTGCGCGGAGGTCCCGGACTTGGTACAATACAGCCCGCACAGTCCGATTATTTTCAGGCTACAAAAGGAGGCGGACACGGCGATTATCGTTTGATTGTGCTTGCGCCTGCTTCGGTGCAAGAAATGAACGATTTTGTAGATTTGGGATTTGAACTCGCATTCAAATATCGTAATCCTGTGATGATTTTATCGGATGGAATGATAGGACAAATGATGGAAAAAGTACAGTTGTCGCCCGAAAAACCGCGCTGGACGGATGAAGAAATCGAAAACCGTTACGGTTCGTGGACTGTAAAAGGAAAACCCGCAACGCGCGAACGCCATATTGCAACTTCGCTGGAACTGGATTCGGCAAAACAGGAAAAATTCAATCAAAAACTCGTTGCAAAATATGCCGAAATAGCACAACATGAAACACGTTGCGAAAAAATCATGTGCGATGATGCCGAATATCTGATTGTAGCTTACGGTTCATCGGCACGAATAAGCCAGAAAACCGTTGAACTTGCACGCGAAAAAGGAATAAGGCTGGGACTGCTTCGCCCCATAACCTTGTATCCCTATCCGACAAAAGCCATTCAGGAACTTGCGCCGCAGCTCAAATGCGTGCTTGCCGTTGAAATGAGCACAGGGCAAATGGTGGAAGATGTACGTTTGGCGATAAATGGTAAAATTCCCGTTGAACATTACGGCAGAGTAGGAGGGATGATACCTTCGCCCGAAGAAGTATTAAACGCAATTGAAAATTTAATAAGGAGGAATAAATAATGACTGCACAGGAAATGATAAAACCCGAAAATCAGGTTTACTCACGCACAAAAGTATTAACCGACAATGTTATGCACTATTGCCCCGGATGCTCGCACGGCACGGTGCACAAACTTATTGCCGAAGTGATAGAAGAAATGGGAATACAGGATAAAACAATAGGAGTATCGCCCGTAGGATGCGGAGTTTTTGCATACAACTATATTGATATCGACTGGCTTGAAGCCGCACACGGACGCGCACCAGCCCTTGCCACAGCCGCAAAACGTCTGAATCCCGACAGATACGTTTTTACCTATCAGGGTGATGGCGATCTTGCATCTATCGGTACTGCCGAAATAATGCACGCCTGCAACAGAGGTGAAAACATTGTTGTTATATTCATCAACAATGCAATTTACGGAATGACGGGCGGGCAAATGGCGCCAACAACCCTCGTAGGGCAAGTTACGGCAACAACGCCATACGGACGCAATGTGGAACTCAACGGCTATCCGCTCAAAATTACCGAACTTATAGCACAGTTGCCGGGAACATGCTACGTAACGCGCCAAACGGTTTATAATCCACTGACGGCACGCAAAACGAAGCGGGCAATACGCAAAGCATTTGAAAATTCGATGCTGAAAAAAGGAACTTCATTCGTAGAAGTAGTAGGAACATGCAGCTCAGGATGGAAATTAACGCCGGTGGATGCAAATCAATGGATGATAGATAACATGTTTCCAGAATATCCACTGGGAGATATGAAGGATATTTGAGACTCGGCAGCGAGTTGAAAGTTGAGAGTTGAGAAGAGCGTCATTGCGAACCCGAAAGGTGAAGCAATCCAGAAATCCGCAGAGACAGAAAAAAATCTCCGCAAGGGTATAATTTATCTCTTCTGAAATGAACTTCATCTCTGTAGAGATAGATGGTGTTTCTGTAGAGATTTTTTCTGTCTCTTTAGAGATATTTCGTCAATTTACACGGAAATAAATAAATTTTTAATACATAAAATATCTAAAAATGAATACATTAAATGAATTTAACTTGAATCTGTTCAACGCGATTTTTGAACAGAACATGTTTTTTCCTCCCTGTTTGAGGCAGATTTGTTAACCCGCTCAGGCGGCGCAATACTCGCCCTTGCACTGATAGAGGCTCGCACCAACATCAAGGAAGATGTTCTGCAAAGGTTTCAAATTGTTAAAAAATGATCAACCGATTTTTTTCGTTCACTTTTAAAAAAATTATTCCCAGATGTATCAGAAATTGATTGTTGAGAGAGGATAATAAAGGAACTTCTAAAATTAAAAAATTAAAACATGCGGCAAAAGCAAATACACAGATTATCAAACTAAATAAGCATTTTGTCGGCATGCCGCAAATCAGAGTTTGGAATTTGTATTAAAATTTTAATAACATAAAATTTTCAGATTTATTTGCATATTAAATTTTTTTAGTACATTTGTGTCAATTTTCAAAAACATGGTTTTATTTTTCACTTAATTATTATGAGACAAATTATATTAGTAGTGTTAATGACTGTTTCGACAATAGCATTTGCACAGGAAAAAAATCACAAATTAACAAAAGTTACCACAAAAAACGGTAATGTTTGGGGTGCAATCCCTACTGTAAACGGAGAATTTATTTTTGTAGAAGATTCAATCGACTCAAAAAACGATCTTTATAATTCACGTTTACTTGTAAGGAATAAAAACAATGAAGAATCGCAGCTGTCTCCTTTTGAGCAGTATCAAAAAATCGGTTCTCCGTATATCAGCAACGATGGCAAAGAATTTTATTTTGTGCTTTCAGGTATTGTTCATACTACATCTGCAAAAAGTATATTCAAGTCGCAAACAATTTATTATCCCTTACAAATAATGATGCTGGCTAATATAAATAACGAATGGTCGCAGCAGCCCGCAGGCTTTCAATACAACAGCAAAGATTATTCATCAGCCGACCCATGCCTGTCGCCGGATGGAAAATACCTGTATTTTGTGTCCAACAAAAAGGGCGGATACGGAGGTACTGACATTTATCGCTGCAAACGCAACGGCAACGGAGGCTGGAACGAGCCAGAAAACATTGGCAGCAATGTTAATACCGCCAGCAATGAACGTTTCCCACGATTTGACACAAAAGGAAATTTATATTTTTCGTCAACAGCAAACACTGAGGGCGATATGGATTTGTTTGTTTGCAGTCCAGATGAAAATAATTATTTCAAAACACCGGTCAAAATGGATCAACCGTTCAACTCTAAAGGAGACGATTTTGCAATTTCGTTTATAGATGAAAATTCGGGTTATATATCATCAAATCGCGATGGAGGCGTTGATTATATTTATCGTTTTGAATCGGAAATAATAAAAAAAGCAGAACCTGTTAAGATTATTGATACTGACAAAAAAACTGTAACAGATACACCCAAACCTACAGATACGGTAAAAAAAGTTGAAAAAATTGAAAAAGTAGAAACAGTTGTACAGGAGGATTTGTTGAAACAGGGACAACTGCAATCCATTCATTTTGATTTCGACAAATGGAGAATTACCGACAAACACATAAAGCCGCTTCAAACTTTAATTCAGTTTATGAAACAGCATCCGACATTGGTTATGGAAATTGGAGGACATACTGACTGCATCGGAACGACTGCTTATAATCTGAAATTATCGAATCAGCGTGCAGTATCGGTAAAAGATTATCTGATGGCAAACGGCATAGAAGCAGATAGAATAGTTGTGAAAGCATTTGGCTCTGCACATCCAGTAACTGATTGCAAAAAATCAAAGGACGCAATTGCCAATGACCAAAACCGCCGTGTGGAGTATAGAATTATAAAATATTGATAAATAAATAAATGATACTGTCAGGCATTGTATTATGCCCCAAAACGGTAAATATCTTTTAAATTATATAACTTATCAATGTTTTCTTTGCTGCTTTAATTTCAGATGGAACTACGGATGCTATTTCATCCAAAAGTTTTATAATTTTGTGCGATCTATATTTATCCTGCATCAATTCTTTTGCTGTCTGAACAATAGAATTTATCAATTTGCCTTTATCTATAATGTTTTCCATATACTCAGCCAAAAGCGAATACAAAAGAATGACAGGCATATAATCTGCTCGGTTTATACGTTGATTTTCTTTGATTATTAAGTTATAACGTCTGCAAAGGGAAAGTATTTGCGCATATTTTTCTGACAACATTAAGGCTTGTAAATAAGAGCAAAAAAACAAATGCCAGCGATGTGCAAAAATATCTTTTTTATAAGCATCAAAATAATTATCGGCATAATCAACCGCTTTTTTATATTGCTGGTTCACAAGTAATGTTTTGATGTAAAACGAGACAAAACCTATTTTGTAGTATGTATTATTCGTGTTTTTTAACATAGGAAGCGATTCCTGCATTAATTTGTACACTTCGGTTTTTTTTCCCTGTTTTACCAATACACTGCAAAGATTGAGAAGATAAAAAAGATAATCGCTGTTTTTGTTTTGAATGGATAAATAACCGTATTTTTCTGCCATTACAAGTTCATTAAGTTTGGAATGCATCATGGCTCGATTGGCATAATAATTTGCAAGCAGACGTTTGGAATAAAAAAGCGGAGTTTTAAATATTTCGTCCAAATGTCGATATGCTATCAATTGTTTATCAAATTGCCGATAATTATAAAAAAAAATTGTTAATCGTACAATAGCGCGATACCGAGTGTAACCATCCAATAATTCGTCAAAATAAATTTGCTGCAATAAATTTTCAATTTCTTGTATGTCGGCATTATCTGTGTCGCGCTTCACAATGCTGTCGGTAATAAAATGTAATTTTTTGTTAATTTCTACAGATTTCAAATAATTTGCTTCGTATTTATCAAGATATGAAGCTATCAGCGCATTGTATTTGTTTCTGTTGCGTACCAGCAAATAGTCGCGATAATATTGTAGCAGCTCGAAAAAGCGAATAAAATAATAATGCGCAGGTTTGATGATTTTCATGTACGATAGAATTTCGGCTTCGTCGGACGGTGAAATAATATCTGTCAGCACTTTTTTGTCCATCACAATAAGCCATTCAAAAAATACATCCACATCAATTTTTTTGAGTGAATTTATAATCCATGTTTTAATATATGAATATGTGCGTTTGTCAACAGATGTATCAAACGGTTTAGGCGATTGGTCGGAATGGCAGTTGTTATAAATTTGTTGCAGAATTTTTAAATTAACATTTTTCGTAAATGTTTGAATAGACATTAAATAATCTAACTCATGCGGATACAGCGACAGAGTGAATTGGAAAAAGGTATTTAGTTTTGTTCGCATATAAATTATTATTAAATTACTGTATTTTTTCAATAAAAAAGAGAAAACAAATATACATTTATTTTCCCTTTTTACAACAAAAATCGTCAAATAATTATTTATCAGCAAACCAAATTATCAGTAAATATTTGATATTGATATTGTTTTAATATAATACGGTGGTTATAATTTTTCTAAAAATATTTTTACTTCGCTATTAAATACATCAGATTTTTCAAACATTAAGAAATGTCCGCATTTTGGAATCAGAACAAGTTTGCTTCCGCTGATTTTGTCTGCACCGATTTTTGCTATTTTTGCTGTTGGTCCCGGATTCAAATAGCGATTGGGAATCAAATTATCGCTTTCGCCAAATAATATCAGAACAGGGATTTTAATATTTTTCAAATAATCCAGCACTGGCTCGTCAACCATGCCTTTTACAGATTGGGATACGGCATAACAATAAGCATCAAAATCATCGGCAGAACGCATAGCCATTCTGTCGGTAATCATAAAATCCGCATCTTTCGGAAGCCGATAAAAATTGGTTGCCAAATTATTTTGAATGGCTTCGGCTGTAGTTTTTTTCACTGCATCAAGCGGCATAACATCGCGAAACCATTGGCGTTGTCCTTTATGGAAATATTCAAAGCCTGCAGGCGCTGCCAATATCAGTCCTTTAACCATTTCCGGATACAGCAGGCAAGATGTAATGGCAATTTGTCCGCCCATGGAATGACCGGCGATATATACATTTTTTAATTGCAATTCCTTTACCATTTCATTAATTATACCTGCATAAAACGACATTTGTCCGCTGTGAGGTTCTTTGCTTGATTTTCCATATCCGGGTAAATCTATAGAAATACATCTATAGTCGGATTTCAAAGTTTCTACATTTTTTATCCATGCCTGCAAGTAACTGCCGAGTCCGTGAATAAAGATAATGGTTTTGTCGCCGCTACCTTCGTCTGTATAGGCAATGGTGTAACCGCTTTGTGGCAAATGTACTTTTTTTACCGCGTGACGGTATTCCATTTCTTCGAAAGTTGTCAGTTTACTTACAGAAGAATAAGGTGTAGTACAATTATTAATAGTTATTAATAACACAAAAATTAAACTTAAATATATTATTTTTTTCATATTCGTATATTATTAATTGTTAAAACATAAGCCATTTAAATACTAAAAACGTTGTCCACGGATTGACAGGACGAGAATCCAGTCCGCCGTTTACCGCGCTTCCATAAGAACTTTGGGCGCTGTCATAAAAATTGCCAAGAATCATGTATGCTCCATGTAATTCCAAACTCATGTAAGGTCCCAGATTATATGATATGCTTCCATTAATTTCTCCACCTATAATGTTTCCGCCGCCTTTCGGCTTTACATTACTCATGGCGAATGCTCCGCCTATTTTGGCGTTTAATGTATTAGGAATAATTCCTTTAGACGCATTAAGCGTAATAGCCGTAATTCCATAACCCATGTTTGAAATGTCCATTACCGCAGGCGTATATCTGTTTACCACATTACTGTGGGGCATAAGAATATACGCTCCCGAACTGATAAAAATAGCGCCGGGCGCTCCATATTGATTTCCTGTAATAACTCCAGAATATTTTTTATCTTTAAGCCCGTTTTCATCGCCCGATGAATATAAAGCATCCAAAGTGATAACATCATTAAGAGTTTGACCGTAACGATAAGAAGTGCGCAAATTTGCAGCAAAACCGAGAATATCTGTGGCTTTTTTCCATTTTTTTTCTGCAATCAGAGTATCGACTTTTCCTATATTTACGTTTACAAATCCGGTAATCATCCAGGGGTCGAGCCAATGCTCGGTATTGCGTCCGAAAAATGCGCCAACCCAGCCAATATCTGCACGATAAGGTGTTGTTCCGTAATCAAATCTATATACGCCATTATGCATAGCCAACAAACTGTTTAATCCCTGTCCCAAAATAGATACTCCACCATTTCCATTGCCTCTGTCTGCGAGATAATAGATGGATGCGCCCAGTTTCCATTTTTTTGTAATATCTTTTTCGCCTATTACTTCCAACAGAGTTACATCGTCATTTTTTTGTATTAAGTTTTCGTATAACTTGTAATATCCTGTTTTAAGTCTGGCAAAGTCCCAGTCCTTGCGAACTGAAATTCCTACGCCATCAGTGCCGAAATAAGCCATTCTGTAACCTGTTAATCCCATTTTGTCAACGGTAGTTCTGTACGGATTATAGGGAGTATCAAATACTCGCTGTAAACCAAGGTTTATTGTCCAGCGTCGTCCTGCATTAAATTCAAGTTCTACATTTTGCGTTTGCAGATTTACCTGATCAGCGGAAAATGCACTGCCGAAATTACCGCCTACTCCATAAGATAAGTCACCCCAAGTCCAGTCTATTTCAAACGAAGCGCGCAGTGTAACCTTGCCGTCGAATAAATTCGGAGTATAAATAAAAAACGGTATTAAACGTTGCTCCACATAAGCGCTTATATGTCCCTTGCTTGTTTTTGCGGTATTCGCTCCAAACAGCCTGCCTACAATTTGTCCTTTCAGAAAGTCGTTTTCAGGATACATGTTTGATAATACAGCCTGATTGATATAATAGCCCAAAAACTGAAATTCCTTATTAGCTTTTAGCGGCACTTCCTTGGCAAAATATTGAGTAGAAGGCGCAACTTCTTGTGCCATAATAATTGTACTAAACAGTAATAATAGTAGTATATTTAAAATTTTTTTCATCTGTTTTTATTTTATTTGTAATTTATTATATAAATTGCTATAAGTACAGATTTTCTTAATTATTCAAAGAAAAAAATTGGAATAACTGTTAAAAAATATTTCAATTTTAAAATATTATTCCATAATCCGTATATACTTTTGTACAAATCCTTCGCCATATACACCACCACTGCTACTGCCAAATCCGCCTGCAGGAGTAGGAGCTGTACCAAGCATAGGTTCAGTCTGAACAATTTCATACTTCATAAGATAAGTACCTCCTGATTTTGAAATTTCAAAGATACCTTCACTCGTAACAGAACTTGGCAAAGTTTGATGTAAAAGAATAGTCCAGATATTACCAACATTTGATTTTGTTTGTATATAAGTTCCTGATAGATTTGTTCTTGCACCTTGCCAAAAAGTTGCTCCAACATAAGTATTATCATTTTTAAATACTATATAGGCAGAATCAGCAAGATTGTATGTAATAAATAGAGGCGCTATATTATTACCTGATGAATACCATTCGCCAGCAATACCATCTTTTGTAGGGTCATATACCACATCAGGTATCCGTATATACTTTTGCACAAACCCTTCGCCATATACACCACCACTGCTACTGCCAAATCCGCCTTCAGGAGTAGGAGCTGTACCAAGCGCAGGTTCAGTTTGAACAATTTCATACTTCATAAGATAAGTATCTCCTGATTTGGTAATTTCAAAAATACCTTCACTTGTAACCGAACTTGGCGAAGTTTGATGTAAAAGAATAGTCCAAATATTACCAACACTTGATTTTGTTTGTGTGTAAGTTCCTGATAAACTCGTTCTTGCTCCTTGCCAAAAAGTTGCTCCAACATAAGTATTATCATTTTTAAATACTATATAGGCAGAATCAGCAAGAGCATATTGAATAAATAGAGGAGCTACATTACTACCTGATGAGTACCATTTGCCAACAAGTCCATCTTTTGTGTGATCATATACCACACCAGGTTTTTCCTGTTCATCATCGTCGTCGCTTGAACCGCAACTGCTAAACATTCCTGCGCTGCATACGAGCGCTACCATAGCCAATGTAAAGATTAAGTTCTTTACATTCATAATTTTTTTTAATTTTTTTTCCATCGTTGTATTTTTTAAAAATTTGTTATTTTTTAGATATTTAATGTTGTTTTATTAATTTTAGCAAAATTGATAATTATATTAAACATACCTGCTATTATATTAAAAATATATAAGGTTGACTTATAATTACCGTATGTTTCAAATCGCGCATATATTTCTTATTATTAATTGTTTAATATGTAAAATTAAGTATAAGACCGTAAATTATCCCCAGCGTATTACATTTGCGCCCCATGCATATCCTATACCTGCAGCTATCATTGATACAATATCGCCGGATTTTAATTTTCCCTGCTGTTGCGCCAAATGCAGCAACAAAATTTGATCTATCTGTCCCATGTGTCCGTAGTTCTGCAAATAAATACTTTGCTGTTCGTCAAGCCCAAGTTCTTTGAGCATAAATTCATACATGCTTCGCTTAAAATGCAGGCAGCACAAAAATGATAATCTGCTGCAATCCATACCCGATTTCTCAAATGCTTTATTAATACAATAAAACCAGTTGGTCATTGATACTTCGTTTAGCCGATTTTTCATGTGTTTTTCGTCAAATACTTTTAAAGATTTATAAGCTACATTGCAGTTATCTGCATTTATCGGATATTCCGTTCCGCCGTATTTAACGCCTGCATCACGCGCCATAGAGCCGTCGGTAATGATATGCGTGCCGAGAACCAGATTTTTGTAATGATTGCGTTTTAGAATTATGGCGCCGGCGCCGGCAGAAAGATTGAACATAAATGATACTGATGAATCTTCGTAATCAATAAAATCGCCATTGCGATAACCGCCTACTATCATTACTGTCTTCAATTCAGGGTCGATGCTCATCATATCTTTTGCTATTTTCAGCGCAGCAACTGTTGTACAGCAGCGTTGTTGAATATCGATAGCCCATGCATTGACAGCGCCAATTCTGTATTGTATATAAATACCTGAGGTTGTAAGAGGATATTCTTTCCATTCTTCGCCCACGCACAATATTAAATCAATATCCAAAGGATTGATTGAGCAATTATTAAGTGCGTCTATAGCCGCTTTCACCGCCATTTCCTGAGTTCCGTCATCTTTGTCGGGAATAGTTTTTTCTACTATTCCCAATTTTTCAATCACTGCCGATTCGCTCCAAATTCCTTTGGTTGCCGTTGAAATTTCTGCAGCAGTCATTTTTTTTTGAGGTAAATAAATGCCTGTTCCTACTATGCCGATACTGTTATCGTTCATCATCTTTATTTATTTATTAATAAATGAATAAATTACTTCCTACCGATAAACCTGCTCCCGATGCAACAAACAATATTTTATCGCCTCTCCGTATAACTCCGTTTTGAATTCCCTCGTGGAATGTCATCGGAAGGCAAGCCGAGCCTGTATAACCGTATTTGTTCATTATAAAATGCGCTTTTTCAAGTGGTTGCCCAATAGCATCCATTACTTTTACGATAACCGACCTGTTAATTTGGGTAAAGATATAATGGTCGATTTCGTTCAGGGAACATTCATATTTTTCGAGTATTTTTTTTATGATTATTGGCCACAAACGAACATTTCTATCGCCTGGAAGCGGTTGTAAACTCAACAGTCCATGTTTGTTTTCATCAATAAGTTCATGCGTTACAGGATTTTTTGCACCGCCTGCATAAATGCCAATATAGTCCCATTGAGTTCCATCGGTAAGCATTTGACTGCCAATATACGCAGAGCCTTGTTCTTCTTTTGTACGTTCCAGTACAAAGGCTGCCGCTCCATCTGCAAAAATACTGTATCCGAAAGCATCGTCAGGGCGGATAAATGCAGGCATATTGTAAACGCCGGTTACTACCGCATATTTAATATGCGGATTGCTGTTTAGAATACTTGCGGCTGTATCAAACGCCATTGTAAAACTTGCACACGAAGCGCTTATATCGAAAGCCATAGCCCATGCCTCGTTTTGTTGAATACGTCCCTGTACAACAATAGCCGTAGCAGGCGTTATAAATTCGGGCGTATCTGTGGCTACAATAAATAAACCTGCTTCGTCAGGCGTTATTCCTGCATGTTTTATGGCTTCTTTTGCCGCATGTGTTACAAAATCGGCTGTTGTTTCGGCAATTCCGCGCAAATGCGCTATATGACGTTGATAAATACCGATTTTTTCTTCTGTTTTTTTTGCATCAAATTCAATATTGGCAAGTTGTTTCAACTCGGTATTGTTGATTGCTTCGCCCGGAGCATAAAGCCCTGTTCCTAAAATATTTATTGGTATCATTTTTTACTGTTTACTTTAATATCATTATTAATTATTTCATTTTTTTCTTGAAAACTTTTAATTTTTGAATATTCATCGTTCATTTCAATTGTCTAAATATCCTGTTTCAATGGCTTTTTGCCTTAATGACGCTCTAAAATCTGGATGTGCGATAGAAATTAATGCCTGTGTACGTTCTCTGACCGTTAAGCCTGTAAGTCTTACGCTTCCGTATTCCGTTACTACATAGTCGGTATTACTTCTGTGTAATGTTACTCCTGTGCCTTCGGGCAATACAGGTACTATTGTTGAAACTGCGCCGTTTCTTGCAGTCGAACGGCAAGCGATAATTGATTTTCCTTTTCCATCCAAACCTTCGGTTGCTCCGATTGCAGTATCGCTTTGTCCGCCTGTGCCTGAATATTGTTCCGTGCCTATGCTTTCGCTGGCAACCTGACCTGTGAAATCAATCATAATGCAAGTGTTTATGGATACCATTTTTGAATTCTGACGCATAAAACAAGGATCATTCACATAACTGCCACGTAAAAATTCAACAGCCTGATTATTATCCAGCCAGCGATACAATTTTTCACTGCCCATAGCAAATGTGCAAACAAATTTTCCTTTATGTACGCTTTTTTGTTTGTTGGTAATAACTCCCATTTCATATAATTCCATTATAGAATCTACCATCATTTCGGTGTGTACGCCCAAATCTTTTTTATTTTTTAACATCAATGCGGCGGCATTAGGAATTTCTCCTATTCCGAGTTGAATAGTAGAGCCATCTTCCACCAAATTGGCAATATGCTTACCTATATCCATAGCGATTTCGTCGGGTTCGGGCGAAGGTAGCGTAGGCGGTGTTTGAGAATATTCTACAAAATAATCAACGTCTGATACATGAACATGCGTATCGCCAAATGTTCGCGGCAATTTGTCATTTACTTCCAAAACAGTGATTTCTGCAGCTTCCAGAATATCTTTTTCATAAGTAATGCCCAGCGACAATGATACAAATCCTTTTTCGTCTGGCGGTGTGCAAGTACCTACAAACATGTGGGGACGTCTCACTTTCATTCTGTCTGATGCAGCACGATGCAACATATTTGGCACGTATGTTACCGTACCTGTTTTTTCTTTCAATGCTTTACGCGAGCCGGGGGCATGAAACCAACTGCATAATTCAAAATGTCCTTTCATCTCAGGCTTCATGTAGAAATCATAAGGTTTGAGAGTTAGCACCGAGAAAATTTTAACATCTTGAACGCGGTCTTTTGCCAAATGAAATTGCGCCATACATCCTTGCGGTTCTGAAGCACACTGTGCAACTATAACATCACTGTTGCTTTTCAGCAATCCTGCTACATCTTCGGGCATAATGAGTTTACTTTTGTATATTTGATCGAAATCAATCATAATTTTTTATTTTATTAAGATTATTAAAAAGCAATATTTTATTTATCAACTGATATATTTTTTCGTACTGTAGCATGAATAATCAACCCGACAGTAACCGACAATATTATAGCCGTAGCAGCGGCAATTGCAGGATTTCTAACGTCTCCCGAAAGATATGTATTGATATATCCGAAATCTGCTATGCCTGCATTGACTAAAGCAGGTAATCCATAATATACCATAAAATAAGTTATTAATGCTGTAATAGAGGCAATTAATGGCGCTTTGATTCCGACATTTTTTATAAAAATACCAAAAATGATAGGTGTAAAAATAATAGAAAAGTATGCATATACGCCATTTTGAGCAAATATAGCAACACTCAAATTGGGATGTAATAATTGGTCGCGGGCAATTATAAATGTAATTACTGCTAACCCAATTATCGTGATTCTATTAATTACAATATATTTATCAGCATTTTTGATTTTATTTCCAAATAATGGTTTGATAATGTCAGTAGTAATGGTAGTGCTTAATGACTGTATTAATCCTTCGATAGTTGAAAATCCTGCGCTTATCAATCCGATAATCACAAGCAGACCGATTAACAGTGCAGATATTCCTCCTGAAAACATGCTTATTACATAAGTCGGAATAAAACTGTCATTATTTAACGGCAGTCCATTTTGCATTTTGTCGGGGAAATGTAAACGCGCATACAAGCCCGCCACAACAACAAGAAAAAAAAGAAATTGAACAATGCTAGCTGTTGTCAGAAATTTATTGACATCTTTTTCTTTTTTCAGCAACAGCGATTTTGTTATAATATGTGGTTGACAAACGACAGCAACGCCAACGATAATTTGCGCTACCGCTATTTCAAAAAAGTCGCGAAATAACGGGCTGTCTGGATTTGTTGGTTTCACTAAATTAGGATCTATGGCAAATAACCTGTCAAAAAAGCCTGTTAATCCATCTTCAAAAAATTGAATACCTGAACCAATCAGGATTATGGCTACCAGTACCATAACAATTGCCTGCACGGCATTGGTATAAACCATAGAATTTGCGCCTCCGAACATCATATAGCCGAAAATGAACGCGATAATGATTGCCAGCACATATATTTCGTTAGCATTAAGCGCTTGTGCAATTACTTTTGTTAATGCTACCATAATCAATACTATAAATGTGATCAGCAAAATTGAAAGAAATGCTACAAAAAGTGAATATTTTTTATTTTTATAACGACTGCCTATCCAGCTTGCCAGCGATAATGCATTAACCGATTGCCCATAGCGTCTGAAACTTTTAGTTAGAATTATCAGCGAAACTATTGATCCTATGGAAAAAAATATTCCATAAGACAAAAATCCACTAATACCAAAATTAGCGACTAATCCGGGATTTATAACAAATGTAGCGGCGCTCGTCATAGCCGCAGCTAATGCAAGCCCTACAAATATTGGCGAAAAATTAATATTTCCCAATGCATAATCGTTAATACTTTTCGTTTTGCGCGAACCCTTAATTACAAAGTATAAAATAGCAATTCCGTAAAGTACAAAAAGTATGGATGCGCCTGTTACTTGAGGTGTTGTTGCCATATTTTAAATATTAAATTTTACATTATACTGACTTTTCATAATCAGAATTATGCTAAACAGTAATTCCTCCATCTACACTAAGCACAGCGCCATTTATATAAGCCGCTTCGTCGCTTGCAAGAAATGTATATGCGGCGGATATTTCTTCAGGTAAACCAAGCCGTTTCAGAGGCACTTTTTCTTCCATCGATTTTAATACTTCCGGCGGCATTTTTTTTACCATTTCGGTTGCAATAAATCCGGGAGCAACAGCATTTACAGTAATTCCCTTGCGCCCCAGTTCTTTAGCTAATGTTTTGGTTATTCCTATCAAGCCTGTTTTGGCGGCAACATAGTTGGTCTGTCCAAAATTTCCATACAGGGCAACTACTGAAGAAGCGTTTATAATACGTCCCCAACCGTTTTCCACCATAACTTCGGCAGCGCATTTAGCACAATTGAACACACCTGTAAGATTGACATCTATAACTTGTTGCCATAAGTCAGGCGTCATTTTTTTAATTGTTGCATCTCGAGTAATACCTGCGTTGTTTATCAAAATATCCACTCTGCCGTAAAGTTCAACTACTTTTTTAGTTGCTGCTTCTACTTCGGTATATACAGCCGTATTTACTTTCATAAATATAGCTTTTCCGCCTGATTTGTTAATATCTGTTGTTGTAGATTCGCCTTTTTCTACATTCATGTCCCATATTACAACAGTAGATCCTTCGGATGCAAAACGAATAGCGGTGGCTTTTCCAATGCCATCAGCGCCGCCCGTAATGACAGCAATTTTATTTTCTAATTTCTTTTCCATTTTGTATAAATTTACTTATTTTATTAAATTATTTTTTCAAAGGTAATGAAAGTTGTATGTAAATTAATCAGCATTTTAAAATTATCATCCTGTTGACTATAATATTTAAAATTTGTTTAACAACATCTAATATATTGATTATTAATTAAAATAAATTTGTAAAATATGGATTGACTGTATAGATTCATTGCTCTTATTTAATAACGGGCAAAGTTAATATCAAATTCTCAAAATATTCATGTTTTATTAACAAATAGCGTGCGGTTTTAATACTTAATAACTAATCAACAAATCAAAGAAATACAATAATAAACACAGAAAAAAATTAAACTTTTATGCTACTAATGAAGTTTTTTTTCTGCATTTGCAAAACTATGTTACATTCAGATGTTGAATCTACTATTTTAATTTTTATTAAAAAAAAATTTGTCGTATTAAAAAAAATATTTTTACCTTTGTAACACTTTTTTAAAAATTTAAACAAATAAAATGAACTGCAAACCGTGTGAAACTGTTACAACTGTTGATAAAAATACCGCTAAATATTTGGCGGTATCGGATATTTTGCTAACACACACACACACACACACACACACACACACACACACACA
>JAISNL010000155.1 GCA_031276235.1 Prevotellaceae bacterium
TCGGCAAATGCGCCGTTGCCGGCCGAAGGTTCAAGAAAACGGGAAGGTGTTATACCGTTTTCTTTCAGTGCTTCCGAAAGTGCCTTTATTGCTTCCGGTGGCGTGTAAAAGGCAGTCAGTACCGAATTTTTCAGACTGTTGAAATAGCGTTTAGCCTCCTGTTCGTCTTTGGAATTTTCGCGGATGTGCCTGTGTAGGTCTGCGACCATCGGAAATAATTCCAAATCGGTTTTTGTCCAGTAGCCTTTGTCCGATTCCTTTTCCGCCGGATTCAGGATACATTTTATCCCGCCGAACCCGCTGTATTGTTGCAATACTTCACGTTCCGCTCCGGTTGCCCTGCGCTTTTCCCTGTCCAGCGTGAAGGCGATGCGGATAGCGTCTGTGTTGGCTTTCAGATGCGCTTTCTTATTATATGCCATAATTTTCGAGATACAGGGCGATTGCGCCGGTTAGTTCGGTGTAGAGTAAATCGTATTCCGGCTCGCAGGCGAAGTCGTCGGACAGCGGATATTTGGCGAAGACTTCCTCACATTCGAGCAACAGTTTTATGGCTAATCCCTTGGTTTCGTCTTCCGGTACTTCTCCGGCAAACTCATTCCAAAGAATATTTTTGAGCGTGTCATGCCTGGAAAAGTATAAATCCTGAAAAAGAACACGGTGTGCCTGTTCATCGGCTTCGATGTCGTTGCTGCCGTTCAGCACGGCTTGCATGTATGTTTCTGTCGCTGCACCGGCACGGGCAGTAATGAAACGGTCGTCGTTCAACCGTTCGGGGTGGCTCTCACAAAGAAAATCCACGAGAGATAACCGGAAGTAGGATATGTCCGGGATGCTGTTCCTGATGCTCATACTCTTTTGAATTTTAGTAATAAACAGCAAAATTGAAAAGAATTACAGTCAGATTATCATGCAGTTAAATTGGTGGCTGGGGTTGGCTGGGCACTGGTATGGGTTGGCACAGAGATATAAGGGTCTATTATTGATTGAAAATCAATAATAGCAATCTTTTGAATCCTACGCAAAAAATTACGATATTTCGATTTATAATTACGGTATATGAAATTATTTTTACGCATTCTGATAAAAATATCACGTGTAATTTGTTTTTTATTCGAAAAGTCCATATCTTTGCGGCGAATAATAAAAAAAATAATTCTCATGTACACCGAAATATTGCGAATAATTGAGGGCGGGCTGGCAAAAGATGCCAGAAAGGTCTATAGCTATTCTAAACTGCTTGCGGAAAAAATAGGGAAAGATGGCGACAGCAAAATGTCGAAGATGATTTTCAGGGCAATTGAGAACAGGACTGCTACGACTGTATCAATGGACGAGCTACTGACAACCCCTGTTGATCCGGAAAGCAGATTGAACATTGTTGATGTAGAAGTGCCTTCTAATGAAGATATTCCTGTCATTCTTTCGAAATTAATAGATGCTAAAATTACAGACTTTATCAATATGGTAAAATACCAAAGCCAATTGATACAAAAAGGGATAGAAACGTCAAACTCTCTATTGTTATATGGCAATCCCGGATGTGGAAAGACAACCATAGCCAAATATATTTCAGAACAAACAGGATTACCATTGGTCATTGCAAGGTTTGATGCTATTGTATCTTCTTTATTAGGGAATACTGCAAAAAATATCCGGAAAATCTTTGATTTTGCTGATAATAAACCTTGTATTCTCTTTTTAGATGAATTTGATGCTATTGCCAAAGCACGGGACGACCAATATGAATTAGGAGAATTAAAGCGGGTTATCAATAGCCTTTTGCAAAACATTGATTCGTTTGCAAAACAGAATATTCTTATTGCAGCAACAAATCATCCCGAGTTACTAGACAAAGCTATTTGGAGAAGATTTAACACGGTAATCGAAATCGGATTGCCTCAAGAAGACGAAATTATTAAATTATTAAAAACCTTTACGGATGGTTTTAGTACTGAATTTATGCATGACGATAAAAGGCTTGACAGACTATCCAAATTGTTGATAGAAAAATCTCCATCGGATATAAAGACGATAATTAATAATGCAAAGGCACAAACAGTTATCAATGGCAGGGAAACTCTACAATACGAGGATGTATTAACCGAACTGTTTGAGTTTAATCATCGAGGGAATCTTACTATTGAAAAGCTGGTGGAATTTTTGAATGACAATGGAGTTCCACAAGCTTCCATTGCTGAAAGAATGGGTATATCTATCAGACAGGTACGAAATTACTTAAATAAACAATTATAATTATGGCAGAAAAGAATCTCCCAATCAAATTCTTTCAGAAAAGACAGAAAGATGAACAAGATACCGAAGGCGGCGGCGGAAAACCTCCTAAATGGGTAAATGCGGATAGTGTAGGTGAAAAATCTATCTATATCCGTCAAGTATTAGGCGATATATCTCAATCTCTTGCAAGAAAAATCAAGAAGAACAACTATGTGCCATCGGTTGTCAAACTGAAGATGAATTCGGATGCGCTTGCCAAAACTTACCGCAAAGAAATTGGAAATCTGTTTAATGTAGGTGGCAAACTGAATACGATTGGAGTTAGCGGAGAAAACGAGGTACTGATTAAGATAGATAATCAAGATGATTTGCATAAAATCACAGAAAAAGTTGCTAATGCCGATAATAAATATCCAATCCAATCTACAATAATAGGTATTTCTGCTATAACTAATATAGAAGAATTTAAACCACAGGTGGATGTAGAACCGAATGAAGATGTAGTTTTGAAAGTTAAATTATTCAATTATGGGGATAATTCCCTAAATGGGGTACTCGTTAAAGAATTTGAAAAATATTGTAAAAAGTATCAGCTGGATTATAAAAGTGCTTCGTATTCGGGAGAATTAAACATATACCGGGTAAATGACATTACAAAGGATGCTTTCGAGGAATTAAAAGAATTTGATGGTGTTCAATTAATAACTAAAATGCCGATGTATGATATTACATTGGATTCTATTGATGCCGGTATTACAATTCCGATAAAATATCCCAAAGATGGAGTTACTTATCCTGTTGTCGGAATATTAGATACGGGCATTGCCGGTATTCCTCATTTAAAACCGTGGTTACAAAATGAAAATATTACTTACTACCCCGATGATGACATAGATAAAAGCCATGGCACATTTGTCGCAGGTGTATTATTGTATGGAGATGAATTAGAAGGGCAAAATTATACGAGCTTTGAGGGTTGTAAATTATTGGAGGCAATAGTAATGCCCGATACAAGGAAACAGAAAATATCTGAAGATGAATTAATCGAACAAATATGGGATGCTGTCAGTCGGAACAACGAGGTTAAGATTTGGAACTTATCTTTAGGCACAAACAGGGACGCTGATTTATATGAATTTTCCGATTTTGCAAAAGCACTAGATGAAATACAAGATGTCAATAATGTCCTAATCTGTAAATCTGTGGGCAATTGTACAAATTTCAAGATAAATGCTCCTGTAAGTAGAATTGCAAAATCAGCAGATACTGTTAGAGGACTTGTTGTTGGTTCTTTAGCCCATGATAAAAATGATACTGATATGGCGGAGAAACATCATCCATCCCCTTTTTCAAGGATAGGTCGAGGTCCTTCACATATAATCAAGCCCGACATCGTCCATTTTGGAGGGAATGCAGGGCTTGATGCAACAAATGCTCTTGCTATAAATCCTGTAAAGTCATTTTCAGCTAATGGTCAGATTACAGGAAATGTAGGGACAAGTTTTTCAACTCCACGAATTACAGCAATCACAGCAGGGCTTGATGCAATGTTGAATGAATCTTTCAATCCTATATTGTTAAAGGCTTTGGTAATACATTCGGCCAAATATCCGGAAGAAATGAGAATGGCTATCGCAGATAAGATAAAATATGCAGGCTTTGGACTTCCCTCCAATATAAAAGATATTCTTTTTAATGAACCGAACGAGATAACTTTAATCCTTCAAGACACTTTAGAAAAAGGTCATTTCATCGATATATTGGATTTCCCATTTCCTCAAAGTATGATTGATGACGAAGGGTATTTTTATGGAGAAATGGCAGTTACGCTTGTCACGTCACCTATTTTAGAGGTATCACAGGGGGCAGAATATTGTCAATCGAATATAGATGTTATGGTTGGTACTTATGATGAAAAAGTAGAAAGAGATATTTCTAATCCTTTAATTAAAAACCCTATAGGAGCAGATGGCAGGCAAAATGTTTTAGCAATGGCAAATTATAGCAAAAAAGCCTCTAAAGATTTGAATGCTCCTTTTGCTACCGAAAGGATGTTAGTTACTTATGGAGACAAGTTTCAACCGGTGAAAAAATGGAATGTAAATTTTGATGAGTTTACAGATGCTAACAAGGAAAAATTTCTAAAAGCACCCAAAAATTGGTATTTAAAAGTCAAAGGTCTATATCGTCATTTTACCGAAGAAAAATGCGAATTGGAAGATAGGACCCCAAGTCAGGATTTCTGCCTTATTATCACGATTAAAGATACCAAGAAAAAGGGGAATATATACAATGAAGTAACGCAAATGCTGGATATTTTTAGTTTTATACACAGTAACGTGAAAATAAAAGAAGAAGTACGAATCAGATTAAATGGATGATAAAAATACCAATAAAAATAAAAAAATCAATGCCTCGGAAGCGGTCACTTCCAAGGCATTCTATTGGAATGTATTAAAACCGTAGGAGTTTAACGGGGTTGGTAACCCTTTGGCATTCCATAATTTATTGAAATCATTTCAACAATGATGCAAAATTACAAGTTTATTTTTATTTTACAAGCATTTCAACTGATTTCAGTAAATCCGTAGTCCTACCGATTGTTAGTCCTAACGTCGCAATGTATAAGGACATTAGTATTTTATTTTAAACGAATTTATTATGGCAAAAAATGGCAAAGTCGGTGATGGACACCGCAATGGAGCTGTCAGAAGCCGAACACAAACTTATAATTCCCAAACTGGAACATGGGTAAAACGTGATTCCAATACGGGTAAGTTTATGGACGTAAAATCTGACGGTACACCATTTAAAGGAGTAACCAAAGAATAAAGATTACTCATAGTCAGCAGGATTGTTATTAAAATATAACAATCCTGTTTTTTGTTTGCTGACATAAAAAAACTCTGCCGGTATCCCTCCGGCAGAGCCACCACTAAAATCCTCGTGAAACAGCATTAAACCATTACGACTGTGGATTTCAGCAGCAAATGTACTACTTTTTTCCTTTCCCCACTGCTTTATCGGGAAAATCATACGTAACCCTGTAATTTTCATCGAATTTCAACGCAGCATTAAACGTTTTGCCAGCCTTGCTTTTGAAACCTTTGATGACGGCGGTCTTGCCTTTGGTCAGCAATTCCGTAATCTGTCCGTCGGACAACTGTTTGTCGCTGATATTGCGGAAAACAACCAAACCACAATTTGCGTCCGTGCATTTGGCTACTTTGGAATAAAAGCGGACATAAGCAGTTTTGCATTTCGGGCAAAGACAGATATTTGCATCTGCAACGGCGATTTTTGTTTCCAGCAACTCCGCTGTAATCTGCCTTGTATAAACTTCGATGGCTTTAGTGAATGTTTCCGGCTGCATGTCGCCACGTTCTATTTGCGCCAAAGCGTTTTCCCACGAGCCGGTCATCGCCACGTCTGCAATGCGTTTATCCTTTACCGTATCATAGACCAAAAGCCCTTTGTCGGTCGGGACAAGCGACTTCTTTTCTCG